>JBBQIA010000018.1:0-13562 GCA_038324485.1 Lysobacterales bacterium | reverse complement strand
GCTGCGCCGGTCTGAAGGCCTGCCCACCTCGGACGGGGCGGGAGTCAAGCTAACCCGCTTTATCGGCACGCCCAGACAGGGGCCGCTCGATCCGTTCTTGATGCTGGACGCTTTCGGCACCGAGCGCCCGCAGGACTACATCGCCGGTTTTCCCTCGCACCCGCATCGCGGCTTCGAGACCGTGACCTACATGCTGGTGGGTCGCATGCGTCACCGCGACAACAAGGGCGGCGAAGGCCTGCTGGTGCCGGGCAGCGTGCAGTGGATGACGGCCGGACGCGGCATCGTGCATTCGGAGATGCCGGAGCAAATCGACGGCGAAATGCGCGGCTTTCAGCTGTGGGTCAACCTGCCGGCGAAAGACAAAATGCAGGCGCCGCGCTACCAAGACATCGGTCCAGAACACCTGCCGGTGCTGCAGCTGGACGCCGAAGGCGCAGTACTGCGTCAGGACGCCGATTTGGCCGCGCCGCAGCGCACCGAAACCAACGCCATCGCTGCAGTGAAGATCATCGCCGGCGCGCTCGCGGGCGTGGCCGGGCCGGTGCAAGCCGAGGCCACGCAGCCGCTGTTTCTCGACATCGATCTCGCCCCGGGTGCGGCGCTGAGCGTTCCCGTGGCGGAGGGCCACACGGCCTTTGCGCAGGTCTTCGGCGGTGCGCTGACGCTGCCGGCCAGTGGCGGCGATGCCCGCGTGAGCGCGGGGCATTTGGCCGTGCTGTCCGACGGCGACCACGTGCGCTTGCTGGCTTCGGATCAAGGCGCCCGCCTGATCCTCGTTGCCGGTCGCCCGCTGCGCGAGCCGGTGGCGTGGCACGGGCCCTTCGTCATGAACACGGCCGAAGAAATTCGCGAGGCCATTGCCGACTACCAAGCGGGACGCTTCTAAAACTCTGCCCGATTTGCGACTTGGCCTGCCCGCCTGCGGCCATAAATCGCGGCGCGGCGGTCCCGAGTCCTCGGGCCGCTCTCGTTATGATGGGATGAACGCGCGGCCCTTGCTGCGCGACACCTCGAGAGCCCCCCATGTCTGCTTCGTCCTCGCGCGCCTCCGCCCTCTTCGGACAGTGGCAGCCGCCTGCATGGCTGAGTAAAGGCTGGGGATGGCTGCGCGCAAAACCCGGTCCGCGCGTGCTTGCGCCTTTGCTGGGCCTCGTGCTTTTGGGCACAGCCGGCTGGTGGTTCACGCGCGAAGTGCCGCCGCCGGCCGACGCTATCCGCGTCACGCTCGAAGCGCCCGCGCTGACCGATTACCGCAGCTCGCCGATCACGGTTATACCGCTGCGCGTTCGCTTCAGCGCGCCGGTGGCGCCGCTCGATGCCATCGGCACCGACGCCGGCACGGCGAGTGCGGTGGAGGGCGTTCGCCTGTCGCCGGAGATCGCCGGCCGCTGGACCTTCGACGACGAACAAACGCTGGCCTTCCAGCCCGCCGAAGATTGGCCCGTTGGGCAAGAGTTCGAGCTGCGCATTGATGCAGACGACGCGCTGGCGGCGGAGCGCGTGCTCGACGCCTCAAGTTGGTCATTCACTACGGCGGCGTTCACCGCCAACGTGGAGGCCTCGGAGTTCTACCAAGACCCCGAAACCGCGGGCTTGAAGCGCGCCACGTGGACGCTGACGTTTTCGCATCCGGTGGACGCGGCGGCGCTGGCCGCGCGCTTGAGCAGCGCGGCCGAGGACGGCGCCGAGCGTCGGCTGACGGCCCCTGAAATCACCGCGCGTTTGGACGAAGCCGGTCTGATGGCTTGGGTGCAAACGGCGCCGCTGACCGTGCCGGAAAACGGCGGCCTCGTGCGTCTTAGCCTGCGCGAAGGCTTAGGCAGCCGACTCGCCGGTCCCGGTCGCGCCGATGCTTTAGAAAGCGAAGTGAGCGTGCCGTCGCTCTACAGCGTTGCCTTGATCGAGGCCGAGACCACCGTGGTGGACGACGCCGACGGCGAGCCGCAACAGTTGTTGGTGCTGCGCTTCAACGATCTGCTGAAAGACCGTGACATCGCGGCGAAGGTCAAAGTGTGGCTGCTGCCCGAGCGCTTCGTGCCGAGCGCCGCGCGTCCTATCGATGCGTCGTCGACGCGCCAGTCGCGTGTTCCCTATCCGTGGTCGTCCACCGAGATCGACGCGACCGCGCTCCGTGCGTCGACCCTGCTGTCGATGGAGGCGATGCCCGGCGAACGCGAGTGGGTGGACAACCACACGCTGCGCTTCAAGGCAGCACCCGGACGGCGCCTTTGGGTCGAAGTGCCGAAGGACATGAAGAGCTTCGGTGGTTTTCTGCTGGCCGAGTCTCAACGTCGCGTGCTTGAAGTGCCGCCGTATCCCTCGCTGCTGCGTTTCGTCGGTGAGGGCGCACTGCTGTCGCTGCGCGGCGAGCGTCGCGTCAGCGTCGTCGCGCGCAATACGCCCAACGTGCGTCTGGAGCTGGGCCGCGTGCTGCCCGAGCAGCTGCAGCTTTTGGTTGCCACCAACCAAGGCACCCTGCAAGACCCCTCGCTGTGGCGCGTGGACGCCGACATGCTGGTCGAGCGCTTCGAGCAAACGCTGTCGATTCCGACCAATGACCCCGCGAAAGCCGAGTACCGCGGCATTGATCTGGGCAGCTACTTCAACGGCCAAGGGCGTGGCGTGTTTTTGCTGTCCCTGCGTTCGATGAGCGAGCAAGAGGCCGGCTTGAGCACTCGCGAGCGATTGGATCGCGACGCAGGTCAACAAACCGATTCGCGCTTGGTGGTCTTGACCGACCTTGGCGTCTTGGCGAAGACCGAACTCGACGGTCGCCGAAAAGTGTTCGTGCAAAGCCTGTCGACTGGGCTGCCGCAGGCCGGCGTTCGCGTCGCCGTGGTGGGCCGCAACGGCCAAGTGGTGGTGGCCGGGCAAACCGACGCCGACGGCGTGGCCAGCCTGCCGCCCTTCGACGCTTTCGTGCGCGAGCGCACGCCGGTGATGCTGCAGGTGACCCGCGACGAGGACATGAGCTTCCTGCCTCTGGGCGACTGGTCGCGGCGCTTGGACACCTCGCGCTTCGACGTGGGCGGTGAGCTCAATCGCGTTGACCCCGGTGAACTCAAAGCCGTGCTGTTCTCCGATCGCGGTCTGTATCGCCCCGGCGAGACCGTGCATCTCGGCATGATTTTGCGTGCGCAGGAGTGGTCGAAAACCCCCATCGGCGCGCCGCTGGAGCTGGACCTGCTAGACCCCACCGGCAATCTGGCCGCGCGCGAGACCATTCGTTTCGGCGCCGCTGGTTTTGAAGGCCACGACTTCACGCCGCCCGAAAGCGCGCCGTCGGGCACGTGGATGGCGCAGCTGTATTTGAAGGGCCGCAACGCCTACGACCGCCGACTGGTGGGCAGCACGACGGTGCAGGTGCGCGAATTCCAGCCCGACACCCTGCGCGTGCGCACCACGCTCTCGGCCGAGGCCCAGCGTGGCTGGGTGCGACCTGCCGATCTGCGTGCGCTGGTGGCGGTGGAGAATTTGTTCGGCACGCCCGCGCAAGACCGCCGCGTGACCGCGCAGCTTCGACTAACGCCCAGCGTGCCGTCCTTTGACGCGCATCCGGGCTTCCGTTTCTTCGACCCGCAGCAGGCCGCCGAAGGCGTCCAGCAGGCGCTGGAAGATGCGCGCACCGACGCCGAGGGCCAAGCGGAGTTCGCGCTGGGCTTAGACCAGTACGAACGCGCGAGCTATCGGATGGACCTGCTGGTGCGCGCCTTCGAGCCCGGCAGCGGACGCGGCGTGGCCTCCAGCTTTCGCGCGCTAGTCTCCGACCAGCCGTACTTGGTGGGCCTGAAGGCCGACGAGGGCCTGAGCTACACGAAGCGCGCGGCGCGCGCGAGCGTCGAGGTCTTGGTGCTCGGCCCCGATGGCGCGCCGATGGCGGTGGACGGATTGCAGGCCGTGCGTATTGAGAAGCGCATGGTCTCGGTGCTGACGCGCGGCGACGACGGGCTGTATCGCTTTGTGTCGCGCGAGCGCCGCGAAGAAAAAGACCGCCAGCCGCTGACGGCGAGTGCCGCAGCGCAGTCGCTGGCCTTGAACACCGCCACGCCCGGCGACTATCTGCTGGAAATCCAAGATCGCGACGGCCGCGTGTTGAACACGCAATCGTGGACGGTGGTAGGCGACGCGAACCTTAGTCGTTCGCTCGAACGCAATGCGGAATTGCAGCTCAGCCTGTCGAAGCCGAGCTATGCCGCCGGCGAAGAGATTGAGGTGTCGATTCGCGCGCCGTATGCCGGTGCGGGCTTGATCACCATCGAGCGCGACAAGGTTTACGCGCAGCACTGGTTCAAAGCCGACACCAGCAGCAGCGTGCAGCGCATCCGTCTGCCGGAGGGCTTAGAGGGCAACGCCTATGTGTCGGTGAGCCTGCTGCGCGACCCGGCCAGCGAGGACGTGCACTTAAGCCCGCTGTCCTGGGGCATCGTGCCGTTCGCGATGGACCGCAGTGCGCGCCAGCTGCCGCTGCAGCTCAGTGCCCCGGCGCGGACGCGTCCGGGACAGGCCATGTCGATTCGCGTTGATACCGGTGGTGCAGCGCGCGTCGCGGTGTTCGCGGTGGACGAGGGCATCTTGCAAGTGGCGGGCTATCGCGTGGACGAGCCGCTGGACCAGTTCTTCGCTAAGCGCATGCATCAAGTCAGCAGCGCGCAGATTCTCGACCTACTGCTGCCCGAGTTCAGCCGCTTTGCGGGAAGCGCCGCGCCCGGCGGTGATGGCGAGGGCGCGGGTGCCCGCCATCTGAACCCCTTCAAGCGCAAGGGCGAAGCGCCGGCGGTGTGGTGGTCGGGCGTAGTGAATGTCGAGGGCAGCAAAACCTTCTCGTACACGCCGCCGGATCACTTCAACGGCGAACTGCGCGTGGTGGCCGTGGCCGTCAGCGCCGATCGCATGCGATTGAGCGAGGCCCAAACGACGGTGCGCGGCGACTTTGTGCTGACGCCCACGCTGCCCACGCATGTCGCGCCCGGCGACGAGTTTGTGGTGCCAGTGGGCGTGGCCAATACGATCGATGGCGCGACGCAGCCGGCGGAAGTCAGCCTGCAGTTGACGCTGCCGCCATCGCTGTTCTTGGTGGGTCCGGCGCTGACGCCGATCACCCTAAAGCCGGGCGACGAGACGGTGGTGAGCGTTCGCCTGAAAGCCGCGCAGGCGCTCGGTGCAATCCCCATTACTTTGCGCGCCAGCAGCGGGCGCTTTGCGGCCGAGCGTCGTCTTGAGGTCTCGGTGCGGCCCCTGCAGCCGTCTTTGACGACGGTGGTCGTGCAGCAAGTGGCTCGCAATACCGCCATCACCGACCTGCGCTCGATGTTTGATGAGCGCGCTGATCGTCGTTTAGCGGCTTCGACGTCGCCGCTGGTGGCCTTGCCCGGCTTGGAGGCTTGGCTGCGCGATTACCGCTACACCTGCACCGAGCAACTGGCCAGCCAAGCCCTGCCGGGTTTGGTGCTTCGCTCGCATCCGGGCTTTGGCCGGGCGCGCGGCGACGCCGATTTGTCGGGCCTGTTCAACACCCTGCGCGCGCGGCAAAACGGCGAGGGCGGCTTTGGAACCTGGACCGCCAGCCCCGATGTGGACCCACTGGTGTCGGCCTATGCGGTGATGGTCTTGATTGAAGGGCGCGAGCGCGGCGAGCGCGTGCCCGGCGACCTGCTGGAGCGCGCTAATCGCTGGCTGGCTCAGGCGGCGACGGACCGCAGTCGCATCGACCTTCCGGGTTTGCGTGCGCGCGCTTTGGCCGTGTACCTGCAGGTTCGGCAGGGCGACACCGCCGGCAATGCGCTGGCCGGCTTGGTCGAGCAACTCGAGCGCGATCAGCCGAAGACGTGGCGCGATGACTTGGCCGGGCTGCTGGTGGCGGCGAGCTACAGCGGCTTGCAGCAAACCGCAGCAGCCACGCCCTTGGCGCGGTCGCATCGCGAGCAGGCCAACGCGACGCCGAAGTCGTGGTCGCAGCTGAACGCCGTCGAGCGCGAGGCCCTTTATCAAGCTGCGCAATACGGCGACTACTACGACCCCTTCGGCGCGCAGGCTTGGCGTCTGTATCTGCTGGGCAAGCACTTCCCCGATCAGGCCCGCTTGCTCACGCCGACGGCTACGGCACGGTTGCTGCAGGCCACCCACGAGCAGGGTTTGAACAGCCTCAACGCGGCCTTGGCCGTGCTGGCGCTCGATGCGGTGGGCGGCCCCACGGCCTCACCCGTGCGCTTCGAGCAAGAATGGGCCGGCGGCAAGGCCGCCTTCGGCGAGGCCAAGGATGGCGTGATGGCGGGCTCGTTCCGCGCCGATGCGGCACGCCTGATGGTGCTGCCCGAGGCTGGAAAAACCCTCTGGGTCGCGCGCACCGAGCAGGGCTTTGACAAGGCGCCGCCCGCGGCGGTGCAAGGCGAAGGCTTGGAGGTGCAGCGCGATTTCCTTGATGCCGAAGGGCGTCCCACCACCACCGTGGTGCAGGGCGGCGAGTTAACCGTGCGTCTGCGGGTGCGCGGCAGCGGCTGGGACAACGTCGCGATCCTCGATTTGCTGCCCGGTGGATTCGAAACCGTGCTGGTGGCGCCGACCGCCGCGGAAGCGCAGGGCGATGCCAGCGCGGCCGAGGACGGTGAGGGCTACGCGGACGAGTACGCCGCCGAGGGTGAGGCCGAGACCAACGCCAGCGCCAACGCGCCGCTGATGCCGGTCTTGGCCTTGCCCGAGTCGACGTTTATTCCCGTGCACGAGGAAGTGCGCGAGGACCGCGTGGTGCTCTACGGCAGCGTCAGCACGGGCATGCGCGAGTTCCGCTATCGCGTTCGCGCGACGGCCAATGGCGTCTTCCAAGTGCCGCCGATCTTTGCCGAGCACATGTACCGCAACGGCGTGATTGCGCGCGGCGGTCCGGCGGGCGTTATCACCGTCACTGAACCGGCGCGCTGAGCGCCGGGTCGACCGCGATGACCCGCCGCCCTGAGGTCCGCGACACGATCCGTTTCGTGTCGCGGCGTGCGTTGCGTTTACTGGCTGTGGCCGCACTGGCTCTGCTGCTGATGGTGACGGCGCTGGTGACGCTGCGGGTGTGGCCGAAGCCCGCACTCTCGGCCGGCGTGCCGGTGTCGACGGCGGTGCTCGACCGCGACGGCCGCCTTTTGCGACTGACGCTGGCGGCGGATGACCGCTATCGCCAATGGCTGCCGCTGGCGGCGATCTCGCCCACGCTGGTTGAGGCCGTGTTGCTGCATGAAGACCGTCACTTTCGGCGGCATCCGGGCGTCAATCCGGTGGCCTTAATTCGCGCCGCGCAAAGCACCTATTCGGGCGGCCCGCGCATCGGCGGGTCCACGCTCACCATGCAGCTGGCGCGACTGCGCTGGCGCCTAGAAACCCGCGACGTTCCGGGCAAGCTGGTTCAGATGGCGCGCGCGCTGCAGTTGGAAGCGCTGTACTCGAAAGACGAGATCCTTGAGGCCTACCTCAACCTCGCGCCCTACGGCGGCAACATCGAAGGGGCCGGTGCCGCGTCGCGCATCTACTTCGATAAGCCCGCAGCGGAACTGTCCTTGCCCGAAGCCTTGGCTTTGGCAGTGATGCCGCAAGCGCCGAATCCGCGCGGGCGTTTTGTTCGCGATGCCGACGGCTTGGTGACCTTGGGCGCGGGACTTCAGGCCGCCCGTCAGCGCCTGTTTGCGCGCTGGGTTGCCGAGCACGGCGACGACGCCGACGGCGTGGCGCGCATGGCCCTGCCGCTGCGGCTCCGGCCCACCACGCGCCTGCCGTTTGCCGCACCGCATTTCGTGGACCGGGTCTTGGCCGCGCAGCAGCGTCACGGCCCGCGACCGCCGGAGTTGCGTACGCCGCTCGACCGTCGCCTGCAGCGTTTGGTGGAGCGCCGCGTGCGTGCGCATCTGCAGCGCGAAGCCGTGCGCGGCTTAGACAACGCCGCCGTGCTGGTGGTCGACACCCGCAGCATGGGCGTGGTCGCGATGATGGGTTCGGCCGACTGGGGCAATGCGGCCATCGCAGGGCAGGTCAACGGCACGGCAGCGCTGCGTTCACCCGGCTCGACGCTGAAGCCCTTTATCTACGCGCTGGCCATCGATCAAGGCCAACTGCATCCGGCCAGCGTGCTGCGCGACGTGCCCAGCGCCTATGGCGCGTACACGCCGGAGAATTACGACGGCCGCTTTCAAGGCCCGGTCACCGCGACTGAAGCCTTGAACCGCAGCCGCAACATTCCGGCGGTCACCGTGGCCTCGCGGCTGCGTACGCCGGATTTGTTCGACCTGCTGCGCGACGCCGGCGTGCGGCGCATGCGAACGCGCGAGCATTACGGGCTGGCCTTGGTCTTGGGCGGCGGCGAAGTGAGTGCCGAAGACTTGGTACGCCTGTACGCGATGCTTGGCAGCGACGGCCGTCTGCGCACGCTGCGCTATCGCGAGGCCGATGAGGCTTCGCCCGGCACGGCCGTCATCAGCCCTGAAGCCGCATTTATGACGCTCGACATGCTTCGCCGCAATCCGCGCCCCGGTGCGGCCAGCGCCAGCGATCTCGCGCAATGGCCCATCGCGTGGAAGACCGGCACCAGCTGGGGCTTCCGTGATGCGTGGACGGCGGGCGTCGTCGGGCCTTACGCCATCGTGGTGTGGATGGGCCACTTCGACGGCCGCAGCAATCCCGCGCTGATCGGGGTGGAGGCCGCCGCACCGCTGTTCTTTTCGATTGCCGACGCCATGCGTGCCGAGGGCTTTGATGTCGCGCCACAGCGCACGCAGGCCAGCCGGATGAAGCGAGTGAGCGTGTGTCTGGCCAGCGGCGACTTGCCGAATGTGTGGTGCCCGCAGCGCGGCGAGACTTGGTTTATTCCCGGCGTGTCGCCGATTCGAGTCAGCACCGTGCATCGCCCCGTGCAGATCGACACCGCCACCGGCCGCGTGGCCTGCGGCGCTTTCAATCCGGCCACGATGCGCCGCGAGGTGTTTGAGTTTTGGCCCAGCGACCTTGCCCGCGTGTTTGCGCAGGCCGGCTTGCCGCGACGAAAGCCGCCGCCCGGTGCCGACTGCGCGGGAGCCGCCGAATGGTTGGGCAGCCCGCCGCAAATCACCCAGCCCTACCGCGCCACGCGCTACCGGCTGTCGTTCAAGGCGGCGTCGCCGTCCGCGAGCAACGAGACCCCCGGCATTGCCTTAGCCGCCACCACCGATGCCGACGCGCGTCGCGTGTATTGGTTTGCTGATGGTGCCTTCGTTGGCGAATCAGGAAGCGGCCGCGCCCTGGCTTGGCAGCCCGTTCGCGCCGGCCGCGTGCTGCTGCGCGCCGTGGACGAGCATGGCCGCGCCGATGAGCGCGAGGTCGTGGTGGAGGCGGACTAGGCACGGCGGTATTGGTGGCACTATGGCCCCTGGTTTCTGGTGGATTGGCCATGCCCTCTGCTCCCTTGCCAGACAACGAGCGCGCGCGCCTTGCCGCTTTGGCAGCGCTGCACGTGCTCGACACGCCACCCGATCCCGAACTGGACGCTTTGGTGCGCGCCGCCGCTGAGATTTGCGGCACGCCTATTTCGCTTATCAGCTTGATCGATGCCGATCGGCAGTGGTTCAAAGCCAACATCGGTCTGGAAGGCGTGAGTGAAACGCCGCGTGAGCTGGCGTTTTGTGCGCATGCCATCTTGGACAGTGCGGTGCTCGAAGTGACGGACGCGAGTATCGATACGCGTTTTTCCGACAACGCCCTTGTGCTGGGAGCGCCTGACATTCGGTTTTACGCGGGCACGCCGCTGTCGCTGTCAACGGGCGAGCGAGTCGGCACGCTATGTGTCATCGACACCGAACCTAAAACCTTGGACGACACTCAGCGCAAAGCGCTGAGTGCGCTCGGCGAGGTCGCGACGCTGTTGATGGAGGGACGACGTCGCGATCGCACTGAAGTTCGGCGCGTGACGGCTGGTCTCTCGGCGCGTGCGCTGCTGGCGCGACTGACTTCGCACGGGGTGCTGATGGTTGATGCTAGGGGCCTCGTGACGTGGGTCAATGAAGGCTTTTGCCGACTGAGCGCTTACGCGGTCGAGGAGGCGGTGGGTCAGGCGCTGTCCACGCTTTTACTTGGCGCGGTACCGGGCAGCGAACACGTGGGCGTGCTGAAAAAGGCCTTGAAAAACGGCGAGGGCGGCCGTTTTGAGCTGCCCTGCCTGAGCCGATCCGGCGACACCTACTGGGTTGACCTTGAAATGCAGCCGGTGTTGGGTGATGACGGTGGGTTGCAGGGCTTCGTGTTGCTTCAGAGTGACATTAGCCGACGCAAGGCGGACGAGTTGGCGCTGCGGCGCAGCGAGGCGCTGCTCAATCGCATCGGCGTGGTGGCGGGGGTTGGAGGCTGGTCGCTCGACCTCGCCAGCGGCGATCTGATCTGGACCGAGCAAACGCGGCGCCTGCATGGCGTGCCCAACGACTACGTGCCCGATGTGGATCACGCCATTGAGTTTTATGCGCCCGAGGCGCGGCCAGTGATTCGCGAGGCGCTGGACGCCGCTATTCAGGATGGTGGCTCTTGGGACTTAGAACTTCCTATGTTGCGAAGCGACGGCACGGTGTTTTGGGCGCACGTGACCGGCACGGCGGAAACCGTCGATGGAAAGATCGCGGGGTTCTTGGGGGCTTTTCAAGACATTACCGAGCGCCGCGACGAGCGGCTTGAGCTGGCCCGCGAGCGCGAACTGCTGCAGGTAACTCTGAAGTCCATCGGCGATGCCGTCATCACCACCGATGCGCAGGCCAAGATCACGTGGATGAACCCGGTGGCCGAACGCTTAACCGGCTGGTCGAAGGAAGAAGCCCACGGCGTGCTGCTGCCCACGGTGTTTCCAGTGTTCCATGAGGAAACGGGCGAGCCCGCCGTCGACCCGGTGCAGGCCTGCATCGCCGAGGAGCGCGTGGTTGGCCTGAGCCGAGACACCATGCTTCGCGCCCGCGATGGCCGCGAATACGGCATTCAAGATTCGGCAGCGCCGATTCGCGATGGCGATGGACTCATCATCGGCGCCGTGCTGGTCTTTCATGACGTGAGCGAACAGCGACGCCTTGGTCACGAGATGCGCTACCGGGCTATGCACGACAGCCTAACCAGCTTGTTCAATCGCTCGGAATTGGAGGCGCGACTACAGCAGGCGCTGGATCAAGCGCATAGGGACGACTCGGTTCATGCGCTGATGTTCATCGACCTTGATCAGTTCAAAGTGGTGAACGACACCTGCGGCCATGGGGCCGGCGACCACTTGTTGCAACAGGTTGCAGGCTTGTTGAAATCGGCAGCCCGCAGTGGCGACATCGTAGCCCGGCTGGGCGGCGACGAGTTCGTGGTGCTGCTGACGGGCTGCACGCCGGAGCAAGCGCAGCGCTTGGCCGAACAGGTGAGCGAGCGCTTTGAAGCGTTCCGATTCCAGCACGGTACAGAGCGTTTTCGCGTTGGCGCCAGCATTGGCATTGCGCCGGTGGATGCCCGTTTTGCCGACCCGGATGCGGTGCTGGTCGCGGCCGACTCGGCCTGCCGTAATGCGAAGGAGCAGGGGCGCAATCGTGTGGTGCTCTGGCATGACAGCGATGTGGCGATTCGTGCCCGCAGCGAAGAGTCGCAATGGGTGTCGCGCTTAGAGCGCGCCCTCGACGACGAGCGTTTCGTGTTGTTCGCGCAGTGCATCGAGCCGCTCACGGGCGCATCCGACGAACTGCATGCGGAAGTGCTGCTGCGCTTGCGCGACGAGAACGACCAACTCCTCGCGCCGGCCGTGTTTCTTTCAGCCGCTGAGCGATTCCATCTGATGCCGCGCATCGACCGCTGGGTGCTGGGCGAGGTCGTGGATTCGATGCGCGATCTGCACGGCTCGGTATCCGTTGGCATGGTGTGCGTCAATCTGTCGGGTCGCTCTGTGGGTGATCGCGCTTTCCACACCGACGCACTTGGACTCTTGGAAGCCACCGACCCTTGGATTTGCCAGCGCCTGTGTTTGGAAATCACCGAGACCGCGGCCATCACCCACATGGCCGACGCCATTGCCTTCGTGCAGCGCGTTCGCGAACTGGGCGTGCGCGTGGCCTTGGACGATTTTGGCGCCGGGGCGTCGTCGTTCGGCTACCTGAAGTCGCTGCCGGTTGACGTGCTAAAGATCGACGGCCAGTTTGTTCGCAATTTGTTGGACGACCCGCTGGACGCTGCCACGGTGAGCAGCTTCGTTGAAGTGGCGCGGGTCTTGGGCCTGCAAACCGTCGCCGAGTTCGTGGAGAACGCAGAGATTGCCGAGCGCCTGCGCGCGATGGGCGTGACCTATGGTCAGGGCTATTTGTTTCATCGCCCTGAGTCCTGGGCTGGGCTGCTACAGCGGCTCGTTCTGCCGGCGCCGACGCACTGAATACTGGGCTGTCGCACCCGTGTCGGGGTCGGGTCGGCCTGATGTCGTCACGTTCGGCGGGCTTCCGACACGATGCTGGCCGAGCTAAATCGCCCTGACCTCGGAGTACCCCATGCACATCGACAGCGCCCGACTTCGTGAGCTCCGCAGCGCTCGCCAGTGGTCGCAAGATCAATTGGCCGAACTGAGCGGCCTGAATTTGCGCACCATCCAGCGGCTTGAGGGCGGGGCGAAGATCTCGACGGAGTCATTGCGGGCGCTGGCCGCCGTGTTTGGGGTGCCGGCCGAATCCCTGCTGGTTCGTGCGGCCGCACCGGGTGAGCACGCAATCGCGGCGATTCGCGACGGTGTGGTGCGTACTCTCGACTTCACCGGCACAACTTCACGCCCCGATTTCTGGTGGTTCGCTTTGGCCGTGGTGATGGTCTTGGCCTTCGCCTAACTGTTGGCCGAAGCAAGCATCGCCTTGCCCTTCCAACTGGCCTCGCTGGTGGTGCTGTTGCCGTGGATCGCGGCCTGCACTCGGCGCCTGCGCGACGCCGGCCTGAGCGTGTGGTGGCAGCTCATTAGCCTTGTCCCTATCGCTGGGATTCTGGTGTTGCTTTACTTGCTGACCTTCCCGACTCAGTCGAGTGTGACGCTGGGCTCGGTCATCCCAGATTAGGCCTCCTTGCGTTCAACGCTCCGAATGCCCCGCCTCGAACCAATCCCGCCGCTTGAACAGGCCGGGCTTCATTAGGTCAACGAACGCGCGCGCGGGCGCCGACAGCGACTTGCCCTTGCGCACCAGTACGCCGTACGTGCGCGAGGGGAAGTACTCGCGCAGCGGTCGCGCCACGAGCCGCGATTTATCGGCGTCGGTCAGGCACAGGGCCGAGACAATGCCGATGCCCAAATTCTGCGCCACGTATTGCTTGATGACCTCCCAGCCGCCCACTTCGATGGCCACGTGATAGGGCACGCGGCGCTGTTCGAAAGCCGTGGTCACCATGCGCCAAGTCGAGAGGTGCTTGGGTGGCAGGATGAGCCCGTGTGGCGACAGGTCCTCTAGCGTGATGGCCGATTTCTTCGCCAGCGGGTGCGTCAGCGAGGTAATCAACATCGCGTCGAAACGCTGCAGCGGGGCGTAGTCGATGTCGTTCGGCACGTCCCACATCGCGCCTACGGCGAAGTCCACTTCGTCGGC
>JBBQIA010000017.1:0-13733 GCA_038324485.1 Lysobacterales bacterium | reverse complement strand
ACGGCGTGGTGATCCGCGATAGCGACGGCGAGATTCGCCTGATCCCGAACTACGCCAGCCTGAGCATCACCGGCCTGCCTGTCGAACTCTCAGCCACGCCAACGCTTCGCTTTGAGATCGACGCAGCCAGCGAGCGCGCCGCACGGCTTCAGTACGCCACCGGTGGCTTGGCGTGGCAGGCCGCTTACCGCGCCGAGCTTCGCAGCGATGCGCGCACCTGCCGCCTGCAGCTGGACGCTCAAGCGACCGTCGCCAACCGCAGCGGCTTTGATTTCAATGACGTGGCCTTGAGCCTCGTGGCGAGCGATGCGAATCGACGCGTGCAGTCGATGGCAGGCGATGAACGCATGATGGCCGCGCCGGCATCGAACATGGCAAAGATGTCGATGGCCGACGCCGAACCCGAACGCAGCGCCTCGGGCGACGGTCATCGTTACGCCGTGCCCGGGCGCGTCAGCCTGCCCGACGGCAGCCTGCAGCAGGTGCCCCTGATGCCAACGGCGACCGCCGTGGCCTGCGAGCGCCGATATGAAGCGCAGCGCAATGACGGCGACTGGCTGCCGGATCGACCAATGGTGCAGCGCCAAATCGGCGGCGACGGCGAGGTGCCGGTGCGCAGCCACTTGGCCTTCGCCAACACCACGGCCAATCGGCTTGGCCTGCCCCTTCCCGCCGGCCGTGTTCTTGCCTTTATTGACGGCGAACTGCTGGGCGAATCCGAGATTGCACACACCGCGGCCGAACGCCGCATCGACCTTGATCTGGGCGGTGCCTTCGACCTGTCCAGCAGTCGAAAAGCCGTCGACTTCGCGCTGGACCGCAGCGGTCGCACGCTGACCGAAACCATCGAGTGGACGCTGCGCAACGGCAGCGACACCGCGGCCGACATCACCGTGCTGGATCGCCTGCCGCGCTGGACCGCATGGGAGCTGATCGAGGGCGCTGCCGCCTTTCGCAAAGACGATGCCCAGCGCATTCGCGCCGTCGCCACGGTTCCTGCCCGCGGCGAGACCGTGCTGCGCTACGTCGTGCGCTATCGTTGGGCGGAAGACATCACCCTTGATTGAGGCTCCCATGCTGGAACGCATCGCGCACGAGCGCATCCTTGAAATTCGACTGGCGCGTCCGCCCGTCAACGCTCTGAATCCCGAACTGCTGCAAGCGATCGCTGAAGCGTTTTCGCCAAATGCCTTGCAGGGCGTCGAAGGGGTCGTGTTCTCCGGCGGCCCAAAAGTCTTTTCGGGCGGCCTCGACGTGCCGCATTTGATGGGCCTCGACCGTCATGGCCTGAAGGCCGCGTGGGCCGGCTTCTTTGCCGCTGCGCGCGCCGTTGCCCATTGCCCGGTACCGGTGGTGGCGGCGCTGGCGGGGCACAGCCCGGCCGGCGGCTGCGTGCTGGCCCTGTGCTGCGACTACCGCGTCATGGCGCGCGGTGCGTACCGCATTGGCCTCAACGAAACGCAGGTGGGCTTGGCGGTGCCCGAAGCCATCCAAGTGTTGATGCGTCGCGTCGTGGGCCCCCATCGCGCCGAACGACTGATGGTGGCGGGCGCGATGATCGACGCCGAACAGGCGCTAGCCATCGGCCTTGTCGACGAACTCACCGACATTGAACATGTGCCGACGCGGGCCCGTCATTTCCTCGGTGAACTCGCGCCTTTGCCGCGCGACGCGATGCTGCATACGCGCCGCATTGCCCGCGCTGATTTGCATGCCGCGCTTGACGGCTTCCGCGACGAAGAACTCGACAGCTTCGTGGATCGCTGGTTCTCGCGCGAAACGCAGGATGCGCTGCAGGCGCTGGTAGCGAAGCTAAAGAAGTAGGCCTTACTCGCCAGTGGCGATGGGTCGGCGTGTGTCGCTGACCCATCCCGACCAACTCGGCGCATAAAGCATGGGCATCGGCCAACCGGCCGCCACAAGGGCTAAGGCGTTGTGGCAGGCCGTCACGCCCGACCCGCAGTACAGCACCGGCTCGGCACCCTCGGGCAGCAGCGCCGACCACTCGGCCTGAAGCTGCGCCACGGGCTTGAAGCGTCCTTCAAAAAGATTGTCGGCAAACGGCCGATTTCGCGCACCGGGAATGTGTCCCGCGCGCGGGTCCAGCGGCTCAATCTCGCCGCGAAAGCGCTCCGGCGCCCGCGCATCGATGCAGACCTGCGGGGAATTTCGGGTGTCACTGTGCGTATTGAGGTGCGCATCCATTATCTCGAAGCTCGCCAAAGGCGCGCTGCCGGGGCGCCAGTTCGATGCGATGGACGCGCCATCGGTGACGCTGCGCGATGCCCTCGGCGCATCCGCCGCTTCGTCGGCCGCCTCGCCGCTGACCGACGAACCACCGGCCGCCAACCACGCCGCGAAGCCACCGTCCAAAACACGAACCTTGCCGTGCCCCATCCAGCGCAGCAGCCACCACAGTCGGGCGGCAGCCATCGCGCCGCTGCTCGCGTCGTAGACCACCACCGGCGTCGCTGGCGTCACGTCCCAGCCCGCCAGCGTGCGGGCCAAGCGTTCGGCCGAAGGCAGCGGATGCCGGCCTTCTGAAGCGGCGCGCGAGTGGTCGGAAAGGTCCTCGCCCAAGTGGGCGTAGCGGGCGCCAGGAATGCGCGCCGCAACCCAGGCCGCACGTCCAGCGTTGGGGTTCATCAGATCGAAACGGGCGTCGATGATCCGCAGTTCGGGGTCGCCAAGCTGAGCACGCAGCTCCGCCACGTCAATCAACGGAAACACGCTAGTCGTCGGCGACATCATCATGCTGCACTCCACATCGCAGAGCCCGAGTATTCAGTCGGAAGCGGCCTGCCGCAAACGCTCGCGAAAGTTCACCAGCATCGACGCGGTCGCACCCCAGATGCGGTGCTCGGCCCACTGAAACTCCACTAGGGCCCGCATGCGACCGCGCCACTCGACCTCGATGTCACGGGCGTTGGCCGGGTCCAGCAAAAATTCGAGCGGCACTTCGAAGGCTTCAGCCACTTCATCCGCGTTCGGGCGAAGCGGCCGATCCGGGTCGATGCGCGCCACCAACGGCGACACGTGGAAGCCGGTAATCGTGGCGTAGGGGTCAAGCCAGCCGAGCGGCTCAATGGCGTCGCCGGGCAATCCGATTTCTTCGTCCGTTTCGCGAATGGCCGCAGCCAGCGCGCCAAGGTCGGTGTCATCGACGCGTCCACCGGGAAAGCTGATCTGGCCGCCGTGGTGACGCAGCGCATCTTGGCGGCGCGTCAAAATGACCGTGGTGCCCGAAGCGTGTTCACGCAATCCCACCAATACCGCAGCCGCGCGCAGCGGCTCGGCCGGCAGCAGGTCGGCCAACTCGGGAAGGTTCCAAGGATCGCCGGACGGCGCCTGTGGTAGCCCGTGCAGGGCGCGGCGGATCAGGTCGCCGGGAGGCATCGTGACTCAGGGCGCGAGACGCGACTCGCGCTCCGGCAAGACCTCGTCCATAAAGCGCTGGCGGTCTGCATCGCCCATCAGCGCCCAGCCTGCAATCTCGTCGCCGGTGCGGAAACAGCCCTCGCAAAAACCTGCGCCGTCGAGGCTGCAAAGTCCGATACAGGGAGTCAGAAGCGGCGTCGCCATGTCAGAACTCAAAACGAAGAGGCGGTCAGGATGCGATGCACTGCGACAAGGCACCGCGAAAACGAAACAGGGCGCCGCCTTGGCGACGCCCTGCTCTAAACGCGATCAGCAGACTTACTTCACGCCGACGAGCTTCAGGTCGAACACCAAGGCCTGACCCGGGCCGACCGGCGAACGCGGGTCATTGCCAAAAGCCTTATCGGCCGGCAGGAAGATTTCCCAGCGCGAACCAACCGGCATCAGGGGCAGCATTTCTTGGATGCCCGAGAGCGGAAACTGGTCAACCTTGAAGGTGGCCGGCTGCGCGTTCGGCGAAGCGTAGGTGTTGGCCAACTCCTGACCGGTGTGCAGCGAATAGCGGAAGTGCATCTGCACTTCGCTGGTGGCCGACGGACGCGCGCCGGTGCCCGCGTCGATGATGCGGTACTGGATGCCTGAGGGCAGCGTGGTCACGCCTTGCTTGGCGCGGTTGGCCGCGAGGAACGCGTCCGACTTGGTCTTGTTCTCGGTGGCCACGGTTTCGAACTGCGCGCGGGCTTCGGTCTGCAGCTTCTGCTGCAGCCACGCTACGGCGCGGCCCATGTTCTCTTCCGGATACGCGGCCTGACGCTTGTTGTAGGCGTCCTGCAAGCCACGAATCACCTGATTGATGTCGACGTCGGCCTTGGCGTTGATGATCGACAGACCCGAGTCGTAACCGAGCGCGTAGCTCAGGGTGGTCTTGTCGGGCTGCGTCAGCGGCTGCTGCTGAGGAGCCTGCGCAGGCGCGGGGTTCTGGGCGCTCGCGGCAGTCGCGAGGGTGGCGGCAAGGGCAACAGCAAGAATGCGCAAGGTCATCAAGATCTCCAGCAAAACGGGTGATGGGGCAAAAATCACAGAGAAGGCCGATGCGATCAGGCAACTTCTGAGGCGTCGTAGAATAGCGACCGGGGGCCTGAATCGCCACTGACATTCCGGGCCCAAACCCCTCTTTTCAGCGCTTCGGCGCGGAGCTCGCATGCCATTTAACACCTTGCTAACCGAAACCCGCGGCGCAGTGCGCGTCATCACGGTGAATCGCCCCGACAAGCTCAATGCGCTGAACCGCGAAACCCTGACGGAGCTCCACGCCGCCTTTGCCGATGCCGGCACCGACGAGTCCGTGCGTGCGGTAGTCCTGACTGGGGCCGGCCCCAAAGCCTTCGTGGCCGGCGCCGACATCGCTGAAATGAGCGGACTCACGCCGGTGCAGTCGCGCGATTTCTCGCGTCATGGGCAAGCCTTGATGAGCCGCATCGAGCGCCTCGGCAAGCCCGTGATCGGCATGGTGAACGGCTTCGCGCTGGGCGGCGGCTTGGAGCTGGCCATGGCCTGCCACCTGCGCGTGGCCGCGGACACGGCCAAAATCGGCCAGCCCGAGGTGAATTTGGGCCTGATTCCCGGTTTCGGCGGCACTCAGCGCCTGCTTCGCCTGGCGGGGCGTTCGGCCACGTTAGAGCTGTGCTTGCTCGGCGCACCCATCGGTGCCGAGCGCGCGCTGCAGCTGGGCATTGTTAGCCGGGTCGTGCCCGCCGCCGAATTGGAAGCCGCCACGTTCGCCATGGCCGAGCAGTTGGCCAACGCCGCCCCGCAGGCCGTGCGCGGCATTTTGGACGCGGTGCTGATCGGCGGCGAAGCAACCATTGACGTCGGCCTCGATTACGAAACGCAGGGCTTTGCCATCGCGTTTTCGACCGAGGACATGAAAGAAGGCACGAGCGCCTTCCTCGACAAGCGCAAACCTCACTTCGTCGGCCGCTGAGCGTCATGAGCCTCGGTCGCTTCTTCGGCGGGCTGTGGCTGCCCGGCCTGAAGCCGGCGCCCGCGGCCGTTCGTCGATTGCCGATGCCGGCGCGACTTCGCGTTCCACTTCTTCAACATGCCGGCGCCGAAGCCGAGCCCTGTGTGGCCGTGGGCGACCGCGTGCACCGCTTCCAACTGATAGGTCGTGCGCCATCGGGCGTGCTGGGCGCCATGGTGCATTCGCCGGCAGCGGGCATGGTGGTGGCTTTAGAACGCGGACCGGTGGCCCTGCCCGACACGCCGGAAGCGCTGCATGTCGTGATTGACGTCGACGCCGATTCGGCTGGCGATGCCGATTCCGACGCAAGACTGCCGCCGCTCAATCCGCAGACCGCACCGATCGACCTGTTGCGCGAGCGCATCGCTGAGGCCGGCGTCGTGGGACTCGGCGGTGCGGGCTATCCCAGCGCAGACAAGCTGGCGGTCGGGCGACAGCTGCTGATTCTCAACGGCGCTGAATGCGAACCCGTGGTGGCCAGCGACGAGGCCCTGCTTCGCGAACAGGCCGACGACGTACTGCAAGCCGGCCGGCTGCTGGCGCGGCTCTCCGGCGCTACGCGGATCGTCTTGGCGATGGAGGAGCGGATGGCGTCGGCCCTGCCTGCCGTGCGCGAGGCGCTGGGCCGCGACGCGGCTCGTGCCGCGATGGACGCAAACGAATTGGTCGCGCAGATCGAACTGGCCCTGCTCCCCGACCGCTATCCGGCGGGTGGCGAGCGCCAGCTGATTCAGGTCATCACCGGCGACGCCGTGCCCGCCGACGGCATCCCGCGCGACCTGGGTATTTTGGTGCAAAACGTGGCCACGGCCGTCGCGGCCCTGCGCGCGGTGCGCGACGGCGAGCCGCTGGTGTCGCGCTACGTCACGGTCGGCGGCGACGGCGTCGATGCCGCGGCGGTCTTCGAAGTCGCCATTGGCACGCCGGTATCCGCACTGGCCGAGGCCGTGGGCGGCTGGCGCGAGGACGCCCGCGTGCTGCGCGCCGGCGGCCCCATGATGGGCACGCCTCTGCCCAACGACACCGTGGCCGTGATCAAGACCACCATCGCGCTGACCGCATGGCGCGAGGGCACTGCCGCCAAGCCCGAGCCCCTCCCCTGCATTCGCTGCGGCGACTGCGCCAGCGCCTGCCCGGCGCGACTGCAGCCGCAGCTTCTGCATGCCCGCCTGCAGGCCGATGACCAGAGTGGCGCTGAGGCGATGGGCCTGGCCGCCTGCATTGAGTGTGGCGCCTGCGACGCCGTCTGCCCCAGCGCCATCCCGCTCACCCAAGGCTTCCGCCGAGCGCGGGCCGAACGCCGCATGGCCGCACATTCGCGGATAGCAGCGGACGCCGCGAAAGACCGCTTCGAGCAGCGCGCTGAGCGACTGCAGCGCGATGCCGAAACCGCTGCCGAAGCGCAGGCCGAGCGCGTGCGGCAAGCGCCCTCCGCCGCTGCGGCCGCATTGGCGAAAGTGCGGGCGCGGAAAGCCGCTGCCGCCGAGGCGTCGACGGATGCGACGAACTCGCCTCAAGCCCCCGACGAGCCGCGCTCATGAACGCGCGTCGCTTCGACACCGCCACCACGCCCTCGATACGCATGGCGCGCAGCGTTCGCGCCACGATGGGCTTGGTGCTGGTCGCTCTGATTCCTGGCGTGGCGGCGCAAGTGGCGTTCTTTGGGCCGATGGTGCTGGCACAAATCGCGATGGCGGTGGCCTTCGCCCTCGTTCTTGAAGCAGCGATGCTCGGGCTTCGTCGTCAGCCCCTGCCGCCGTTCTTGAGCGACCTCTCGGCACCGCTCACGGCCGCGCTGTTCGCCTTGGCTTTGCCGCCCACGGCGCCGTGGTGGATGAGTGCCGTCGGCATGACGGCCGCCATCGTGGTCGCCAAGCATCTTTACGGCGGCTTGGGCCACAACCCGTTCAATCCGGCGATGGTGGGCGTGGCGGTGGTGGTGCTGGCCTTCCCGCTCGAATACTCGCGATGGCTGGCGCCCGGCGATTGGGACACGCTGGCGCAGGCCACGCCCCTCGATGTGCTGCGCGAGCAAACGCGGCAGGGCTATTCCTTGAGCGAGGTCTACCTCTCGCCGGTCTTTGGCGGGCTGGGCGGGCGCGGCTGGGAATGGGTGGCGGCGGCGTACGCCGCGGGCGGCGTCTTCCTGCTCGCCAAGCGGGTCATTCCCTGGCACACGCCGGTGGCGGTGCTCGCGACAACCGTGCTGCTGACCCTGCCAATGTGGGTGTGGGACAGCGACCTTCATCCCAGTCCGCTGGCGCACCTGCTGTCTGGAGCGCTGGTGTTCGCGGCGTTCTTCATCGTTACCGACCCGGTCTCGGGCTGCACCACGCCGCGCGGCCGCCTGCTGTTCGGCGCGGGCGTGGCCCTGCTGACGCTGGCCATTCGCCGCTGGGGCGGCTTTCCCGATGGCGTGGCGTTTGCGGTGTTGCTGATGAACAGCGCCGCTCCGCTACTCGACCGACTTGCGCGGCCGCGCTGGCTGGGCGAAGACGGCACGTCGCCCAAGGCCAGGCAGAACACCGATGACTGAGCATCGGCACGCCACCATCAAGGCGGCACTGAGTCTGGGTCTGGTCGGCTTGATCGGCCTTGGCGGACTGCTCGGGCTGCGCGCGCTAACGGCCGAACGCATCGCCGCGCAAGAGCGCGCTGTGGCCCTTCAGGCTCTAAACGTGCTGCTGCCGCCCGGTGGCTTCGACAACGACCCGGTGGCCGACCGCATCGACGTCATCGCTCCGGCGTGGCTGGGCAGCGAGGCCACGCTGACCGTGCGCCGCGCTCGACTCGGCGAAACGTGGTCTGCCCTCATCGTCGAAGCCATCGCCCCCGACGGCTACAACGGCGACATTCGGCTGCTGGTCGGCGTCGATGCGATGGGCCGCGTGCTTGGCGCGCGCGTGCTGGCGCATCAAGAAACGCCGGGGCTCGGCGACGGCATCGACGCGGCGCGCGGGCCGTGGATCGACACCTTCCGCGAGCGCGGCATCGGCGACCCGCCGCTGGATGCGTGGCGCGTTCGCGCCGATGGCGGCGCCTTCGATCAACTGGCGGGAGCCACCATCACCCCGCGGGCCGTCGTGCATGCGGTGCGGCGCGTGCTGCAATTGGTCGGGACGCATGGCGATGATCTGGCCGACGCGCCGACCGATGCCACACTTCGCTTCGACGATGGCCCGGAGGAATTGCCATGAGTGCGGAAGCGCCCACCGCGGGCGGCATTCTCGAAAACGGCCTGTGGAGCGGCAACGCTGCACTCGTGCAGCTGCTGGGGCTCTGCCCGCTGCTGGCCGTCAGCACCACCTTGGTCAACGCATTGGGGCTCGGCTTGGCGACGGTGCTGGCCCTCACCGCCACCAATGCCACCATCGCCGCGCTGCGCCGCGTCACCGGCCGCGACGTTCGCCTGCCGGTCTTCATCACGGTCATTGCCTGTGTGGTGACAGCCATTGAACTCGCGATGCGCGCTTGGCTTCCGGCCCTGCACGGCGTGCTCGGTTTGTTTATTCCGCTCATCGTCACCAACTGCGCCCTGCTCGGCCGCGCTGAAGCCTTTGCCTCGCGGCACGACCCATGGCGCGCCGCGCTGGACGGTTTGGCGGTGGGCGTGGGCTTCCTGCTGGTCCTTTTGCTGCTCGGCGGACTGCGCGAAGCCCTCGGCCAAGGCAGCCTGTTTGCCGGTGCCGGCGCCCTGCTCGGGCTGCCCGCCCTTGAGTTACGCGTCTGGGACGAAGGGCGCGGCTTCTTGATTGCTGCGCTGCCGGTCGGCGCCTTCTTCCTGCTGGCCCTTTTGATTGCTGCACGCCAAGCCTGGGTGGCCCGCCAATGAAAGCGCCTGACCGCATCGCGTTTTTTACCCGGCTGCGCGAACTCAATCCGCACCCGACCACCGAACTGGAATACAGCACGCCCTTCGAGCTGCTGGCTGCCGTGCTGCTGTCGGCGCAGGCCACCGACGTCGGCGTCAACAAAGCCACGCGGCGATTGTTTCCGGTGGCGAACACGCCGGAAGGCGTTCTGGCTTTGGGCGAAGACGGGCTGAAGGGCTACATCAACACCATCGGCCTGTTCAACGCAAAGGCGGCGCATCTCATCGCCGCGTGTCGAATGCTGGTAGAGCGCCACGGCGGGCAGGTGCCCCGCGACCGCGAGTCGCTCGAAGCGCTTCCCGGCGTCGGTCGAAAAACCGCCAATGTCGTGCTGAACACGGCCTTCGGCGAGCCCACCATCGCGGTGGACACGCACATCTTTCGCGTTTCAAACCGCACTGGCCTAGCACCCGGAAAGACCGTCGATGCGGTCGAGAAAAAACTGCTGAAGGCCGTGCCAAAAGACTTTCTGCAAGACGCCCATCACTGGCTGATCCTGCACGGGCGTTACACCTGCAAGGCGCGGAAGCCACTCTGCGGCGCCTGCCCGGTGCGCGACCTGTGTCGCTTCAAACAAAAAACCGAGGCGACGGACTAAGCCAGTCCGCGTTCCATCATCCAGCCCGCGACGGCATTGGCGCCCATCGGTGCGCCGTAGTGGTAGCCCTGACAAATATCGCAGTCCAGCTGCGCCAGCTTGATGACCTGCGCCGCCGACTCCACGCCCTCAGCGACCACCTTTAAACCGAAGCCATGCGCGAGCGCCACGACGGCACGAACAATGGCGGCGTCGCCCGGATCACGCACGATTTGGCGCACGAACATCTGATCAATTTTCAGCACGTCCACCGGCAGCCGCTTGAGCTGGGAGAGATTCGAATAACCAGTGCCGAAGTCGTCCAGCGCCAGGGCCACGCCGAGTTCGCGCAGGCTGCCCATCAGCTGGTAGGCACGCTCGGGATCGTGCAGGGCGGCGCTTTCGGTGATTTCCAATTCCAGCGCGCCCCTCGGCAAGCCGGACTTTTCCAAGACCGCGCGAACGCCCTCGACCAAACCCGGGTCTTCAAACTGGCGCGGGGAAAGATTCACCGCCACGCGCGGAATGTCTAAGCCTTCGTCGTGCCATGCGCACAGTTGCCGGACGGCTTCGCCGAGCACCCAGCTCCCGATCGGCACGATCAGGCCCGATTCCTCGGCCAAGGGAATGAATTCCGACGGTGCCACCTGCCCCAACTCGGAGTGATGCCAGCGCAGCAGGGCCTCGAAGCCCACCAAAGCCTCGCCGGCCAGGGCCAGCTGCGGTTGGTAGGCCAGACTCAATTCGTTTCGATCCAAGGCCACGCGAAGGTCTTGCAAAAGACGAACGCGACGCCCGCGGGCCGCACTGTTTTCAGCCGAATAAAACGCCACGGTGCCGCCGGGTGCGGTGGCCGGCTCGGCCGTCTCGGCGCGGTCTAAAAGTGCGTCGGGGCTATCGCCGTCGCGCGGAAACACCGCCACGCCGACCGAGGCATCAAAAAACAAGCGCCGCCCGTCAATCGTCATCGGCTGAGCCAAGGGCGCCAAGATGTCGCGCAGAACGGTCTCGGTCTGCACTTCATCGTGGCCGCCCGATAAGGCCAGCGCGAAGCGATGCTCGCCGGAGCGCGCCAGCACAGCGTCTTCGCCCAAGCGCGCACGGGCGCTTTCCAAGAGGCGATTCGCCGCCTCGCGCATCACTTCATCTGCGGGTCCTTGACCCATGCTTTGACGCAGCACCGGCCACTGGCCCAGCGCCACGCTGGCAAGAATCGAACGCGGGCTGCCGTCGGGCTCGCGAGCCAATCGCGCCAGAAAGTGCGCGCGGTTGGGCAGGCCGGTCACCGAGTCGAACTCGCGCAGTTGGCGAGCCTCGTCCTCCAACTGACGTCGGGCCTCGGTGCGGCGCGCAAAGCGTCGAAGCTGGGCCTGAACCAGCGACAGCAGCTCAGTAGGCCGGAACGGCTTGGTCAAATAGTCATCGGCGCCGAGGTTCATGCCCTCGCGGATGGCCTCGCGCTCGTCCATGCCGGTCAAAAAAACGAAGGGAAGATCATGCGTTCGTGCATCGGCGCGCAGCGCGGCTAAAAGCTCTTGGCCATTGCCGCCCGGCATCAACACGTCGGACAGCACCAGATCGGGCAGGTGCTCGGCCGCGAGAGCAAAGGCTTCAGTGCCGTTATCGGCCTCCAGCACGCGATAGCCGGCTGAACGCAGCGTGGCGTTCAGCACGGCACGGATGCTGCCGTCGTCCTCCGCGATCAATACGGTGGTCTTGCTTCCCTTCCCCTCCATCGATGCCCTCCGGCGTCCGTGGTGGTGCCACTAACCCGAGTGTAACGAACCCTGAAGTCAGCATGTTTGTTATCAAAGAGTGATGAATTGATCGCTCGCAAGTGACCGCAGAAAGTCTCTTTCGTGCCAAATGACATTTAACTGTCACATTGCATCCATAAGCTTCTCGCACCAACAACCAACCCAACCGGTACCGCCGCCATGCGTCTTGCCCGCTCCCTCGTTGCGATGTCCATTGCCGCGGCGATTGCCGCTCCCGCCTCTGCTGAAGTGCCCATCGACGTCATCGGCGGCACCGAGATCTATTTCGACGCCCTGCTCCACTTCGATATCTATCAGTACAGCCAAGACATCAGCCGGGCCGACGGCTTGGCCTTGACGCCGGCCCAACTCGCCGGCAACACCCTGACAAACAACGGTCAGTTCCGTCGCGGCGAGATGATTTTCCGCGGCAAGACCCCGACCGCCGAATGGCAACTCGGCTATGACACCGTCGGCAGCCGCGGCACCGGACGCAACGGCCGCTGGCTGGACGTGAGCTGGAAGGGTCGGATTAACGCAGATTGGTCGTATCGTCTTGGACAGTTTAAGCAGCCGAACAGCTTGGAAGAGTTGACCAGTACGAAGAACAACGAGTTCATCTCGAAGGCCATGGTCACCAATGCTTACGGTTTGTCGCGCCGAGTTGGCGCGGAAATCCAGTACGCCACTCCCACGATCACCGCGACCGGCACGATGTTCAGCCGCGAGATCAACGTCAACCAGCGTGTTGGCACCGGCTGGGGCACGCGCCTTACTTGGGCGCCGATTCTCGACATCGAGGGCGGTGAGGCGCTCCATTTTGGCGTTTCGGCGGTTCAGGTCGATGCGCTCAACAATCGCTTCAGCTTCAGCTCGCGCCCGCAGGCCGACATCACCAACGTCAATACAGTGACGGCCCTGCTGACCGACGCTGACGAAACACAAATTCTCGGACTTGAGGGCATGTACTACAGCGGCCCGGTCAAGGTGATGGCCGAGTACTTCCAGTCGACCACGACCCGCAACGGCGCGGCCCCCGACTATTCGACGGACGGCTGGTATGTGTCCGGCCTGTACACGCTGAGCGACGATTTGTTCGGCTATCGCGGCGGCATCTACACGACCGCAACGCCCAAGGATCCGGTGAAGGGCCTGTGGCAGCTGGCCGCGCGATACGACCGTCTAGACGCCAATGACGGCGCCATTCTTGGCGGCGCTCAGTCGGCCTTTACGGTCGGTGCGAACTGGTACATCCGTTCGAACTTCCGTTTGTCGCTCAACTACGTGATGGCCGATAGCGAGCGCGTGCAGGGCGGCATCCTGATAGAGAACAATCCGAACATTCTCGAGCTTCGCGGTCAGATCACCATCTAATGCATCGCTGCGGCGGTCTTGCCGTCATAGAACTGATATAGACCCGACACATACTTTTGCGGTCGGACTTGCTCCGGCCTAGGAGATTTACGTGAGGCACTCGCTTTTTTCCATCGTCGTCGCTGGCCTCGCTGCCCTGATGTCGTTTTCCGCATCGGCCGAGAACGTTACCGGCGCCGGTGCTTCCTTCGTGTTCCCCGTCATGTCGAAGTGGTCCAGCGACTACGCGGCCGCCGGCTTGGGTCGCGTGAACTACCAGTCGATCGGCTCGGGTGGCGGCATCGCCCAAGCTAAGGCGGGAACGGTCGACTTCGGCTCGACGGACGCGCCGCTGGCATCAGCCGATCTCGCGCAGAACGGTTTGGCGCAGTTCCCATCGGTCATTGGCGGAGTTGTGCCGGTCGTCAACTTGAGCGGCGTCGCACCCGGCACGATGCGCTTCACCGGGCCCGTGCTTGCAGAGATTTATCTCGGCAAGATCACAAAGTGGAACGACACCAAGATTGCAGCGCTCAATCCTGACGTCACGCTCCCAGACCTCACCATCCGCGTCGTGTATCGCGCGGACGGATCGGGTACCACCTACAATTTCGCTCATTACATGTCGCAGGTCAGCGCAGAGTGGAAGCAGCGCGTCGGCTTCGGCACGGCTGTGCGTTGGCCGACCGGCTTCGGTGGTCGCGGTAACGAAGGTGTTTCCGCCTACGTGAAGCAGTTGCAGGGCTCGATTGGGTATGTTGAATTGAGTTACG
>JBBQIA010000016.1:0-14051 GCA_038324485.1 Lysobacterales bacterium | reverse complement strand
CCACGACGTCCAGCTCTAAGCCGGCCGTGGCAATGGCTTCCACCTGCTGCTGCGCCTTGATCTCCAAGGCCTGCGCCGCCATGCGCCGCTGACCGATGCGCTCGCGCTGCAGCAGGGCCGCTTGATCGCGCTGCTGACGCTGATGTTCGAAGCCGCGCAGGGCCTGTTCGATGCCCTCCAGCCCCGAGCGGGCGGCAGCCAAATCTTTCTCAACGATGAAGCGCGGCTCCAGCATCAGCTGGCGCTCGCCGTCCAATCGGTGAATCGGCGAATCGCCGTCCTGCAGCTGCGCGGCCAGCTCATCGCGACGGCTGGCCAACTGGCCCTGCTGCGTGCGCAGACGCGCTAAAGACTGATTGAAGGCGTTGACGCGAGTGCGCTGCGCTTCCAGCGCCAAAGCCAGCTGATGCGCCGACTCGCGGGCCTCGCGGGCCGCCGTGCGGGCAGTTTCGCGCTGCTCGGTGAACTGCCGGCGCTCGGATTCCAGCGCGCCGCGCTGCACTTCCAAATCGCCCATGCGCTCGGTGGCCACTTCCAAACGGCCGCGCGCTTCGCGCACTTCCTCTTGGCTTGCCGACATGGCAGTAGTGATCTGCAGCAACTCCGCATCCAGCGCCGCCATCCGGCCCTGCGCGCTTTCCACGCGGCCTTTTTGGCTCTGCAGCTGCCCGCCCATTTCCGACACGCTGCGATGCGCCAGATACAGCGTGCGCTGCGCGTCCTCACGGGCCTGTTCGGCCACCAGCAGCGCGTCGCGCTGAGCGTGCTGTCCGTCCAGCAGGACCTGTTCGCGCTCGCCATGAACGGCCAACTGCTGACGCATCTCATTGATTTCGCGCTCGCGGGCCAAAGCCCCCTGCTGCGCTTCACCACTCTTATTGAATCGCCACCAGCCACGTCCTTCCCAGACACCAGCCTGATCAATCATCGCCTCGCCGTCGCCCAGCGCCTCGCGCTGAGTTTCGGCCGACGCCGCATCGACGGCATAAATCGGCGCCAGCAGCGCACGAATGGCGGCCGGGCCGCGCACCTTGGCGGCCAAGCTGCCCACAGGCACGGCCGCGGAAGACGTCTGGCCGTCGACCAAGGCCACGCGGCCCTGTGCCAGGCCAGCCACCTCGGCACGCAGGCGGCCCGGCGCGTCATGCACCACAGCTTCCAGCAAATGCCCGAGCACGGTTTCCACGGCGGTTTCCCAGCCGGCATCCACGTCCAGCACTTCGCCTAAGCGCGGCAGATCGGCGAGGCCCTGAGCCTTCAGCCACTCCAGCGCGCCATTCTTTTCTTGCCCCAGCGCGGCGTTTTGCAGAGCCTCCAGCGAGGCCATACGGCCCTTGCCGGACTGCGTCGCCTTGCGCACTTCAGCCAACTCCGACTGCTGCTGACGCTGCTGTTCTTGCAGCACCAGCAAGGCGGACTTCTTGCCTTCCAGCAGGTCCGCCAGCGCGTCCAAGCTGGCGCGCTTGGTCTCGTGCTCCAGCGCCAGCGTTTCCATCGCCTCGGCCAGCGCGCTCACGTCCAAGCCCGCGCGCTCGGTGGTCATCGCTTCGCGGCGACGATTGGCGTCCAGCGACTGGCGCTCGAGGAATTCGATCTTGGTGCGCTCGACCTCAGCCCCGCGCGAAGCCTCCGCATACGAACGCGCGTAGTCGTCCCAACGGCGCTGCCAATCCGACAGCTTCGTCTCGGCGTCGCGCAGCACGTCCTGCCGTTCGGCGTCGCTGTCGCGCAGGGTTTCCAAGCGAGGCGTCGCGTCGGCCACCAGCGTTTCCAAATCCATCAGCTGCGTCGCATCGGATTCGATATGGCGCATGACTTCGGACAGCGCCTCGTCGGCTTCGGCGCGCGCGGTTTCCAAACGCTGCTTCAATTCTTTCTGGTGCTGAATTTGCTGCTCAATGCGCGCGAGTTCGCCGCCAATGCGGTAACTCTCGGCCTGCACGCGGCCCAGCATTTGGCTGGCTTCGGCGTGCTGATCGCGCGTGATCTCGCCCTGCTCTTCCGCCGTGCGCTGTTCGGCCAGCAATTCTTGAAGCCGCGTCTCGTCATCCTGCAGCCCGGCGTTCAGCACGCTGGCTTCGGCCTGCAAACGACGGAACTCCAGCGCTTTCAGCTGCGCGTCTTTCTCGCGGTGCTCGGCCTGCAGGGTCTGGTACTGCTCGGCCGCACGCGCCTGACGCTTCAAGTGCTCCAACTGCTTGTCGATTTCTTCGCGAAGGTCGTTCAAGCGATCCAGATTGTCGCGCGTGCCCTTGATGCGGCTTTCGGTTTCCTTGCGGCGCTCTTTGTACTTCGAGATGCCGGCGGCTTCCTCTAAGAACAGGCGCAAGTCTTCCGGCTTGGCGTCAATGACCTGCGAGATCATTCCCTGCTCAATGATCGAGTAGCTGCGCGGCCCTAAGCCGGTGCCCAAGAACAGTTCGGTGATGTCGCGACGACGGCAGCGCGCACTATTAAGGAAGTAGCTGCTCTGCCCATCGCGCGAGACCAAGCGCTTTACCGAGATCTCGTTGTATTTCGCAAATTCGCCGCCGATGGTTTGGTCGCTGTTGTCGAAGATCAGCTCTACCGTCGCCTGCGACACCGGCTTGCGCGACGACGAACCCGAGAAGATCACGTCGGTCAGCGAATCGCCGCGCAGGCGGCTGGCCGAACTTTCGCCCATCACCCAGCGCACCGCATCGATGATGTTCGACTTGCCGCAGCCGTTCGGACCGACGACGCCGGTCATATTGGTGGGCAGATGCAGGGTGGTCGGGTCGACGAAGCTTTTGAAGCCGGCCAACTTAATGGTGGACAGACGCATGCGAAAGACGATCCGGTGGCGCGGGGCCAATGACGGAGCATCGGCCTCGGAGGCGGGAGCAGGCCAGTCTAGCGGCTTGGCGAGTGGGCGTCAGGGCCGCGTGAGGCTGGTTGCCCCGGCCTCGGCCGGAGCGAGGGCTTCGATGACCAAGGCATGGATGTCGGTGTCCATCAGAGCCCCCAGCGCCTCGTAGACCCGCCGATGACGGGCCAGCGGGCGCAGGCCCTCAAAGGCCGCACTGACGATCGACACCGAGAAATGGCTGCGTCCATCGGCCGCCCCGGCGTGGCCGCGGTGCTTCTCGCTATCGTCGGTGAGGGTCATGGCCAGCGGCGCCAGCGCCTCGCGCAGGCGCGCCTCAATGACGGCTGCGCGGGCCTCGCGGGGCATCGCGGCCGCGCTCATGGCTTCACCGGCAGGAAGGGCTGAATCTCAACGTTGGCGTAGACGCCAGCGTCGACGTACGGATCGGCCGCAGCCCAGGCCTGTGCCGCAGCCAAGTCTGCGAAGGCGGCCACGATCAAGCTTCCGCTCACGCCGCCGTCGGCGGGCGAAACGCCGTCCACCCTCGGGAGCGGGCCGGCCAAGCTCAGTCGACCCTCGGCGCTCAAGGCATCCAGACGGTCCAAATGGGCGGGGCGCGCCGCGGCGCGAGCAGGGCCACGGTCGGGCGCGTCGCGTCCGAGAATCATGTACCAGCGGGTAGGAGAATTCGGATTACTCATTCGGCGAGTGTACCCAAGGACCCCTTCAGCTAGACTTCACGGGCCGCCCCATCTGGGGCGGGAAACGCCCTAGGGAAATCCCCCGATTCCGATCCAAGGAGCCACCATGCTGTCGATCCGTCCCCTGATTTTTGCTACCGCCCTCGCCCTTGGATTTTCCAGCGCGACCCATGCCGAGCCGCTGGCCTATTCGCTGGCTGAAGGCAACGAAATTGCGTTGCCCGAAAACCTGACGCCGGTAAACACCCTGCGCCTCGTGCAGCTGCGCTGGTCGCCGTTTGCCGGCAACAAAGCGCGCGTCGCCGTCAATAAGATCGACAACACCTCCAGCGTCTCCAGCTACACCGCGAACGACCAGTACGGTTCGGCTAACGTGGAATGGGCCTTCCAGACCGTGCCGGTCAACGGCATCGAGGCGATGATCACCGACGCGCTGAACACCAGCGGCCGCTTCCGTTTGGTCGAGCGCCAAGCCATTGGCAACGTGCTGCAGGAGCAGGACTTCGGCGCCAGCGGCCGCGTGGCCACGCCTTCGGCGGCCGGTATGGGTCAGATTCTGGGTGCGGAATACCTCGTTGAAGCGGTCATTACCTCGTATGACCCGGGCACCAGCGCCAAGTCGACGAACTTGGGCGGCATCGCCAGCGCCTTCGGCGGCGGTCGTCTGGCCGGCATCGCCGGTGGCCTAAGCGTCAACTCGTCCTCGTCCTCGCTGGGCATGAACATTCGCCTGATCGACGCCACCACCAGCGAAGTGATTTTCACCAAGCAGATCGAGCGCGAGATCAAAGAATCCGGCATCGGCTTCGGTGGTGTCGGCGTGGGCGGCGGCGGCGCACTGGGCGGCTTCGTAGGCGCCTACTCGCGCACCCCGATCGGTCAGGCCGTGCTGGCCTCGATCAATGAAGCGGTCTACGAACTGGTGAAGCAGGTGGGCTCGAAGTCGGCCGTCGGTTCGGTCATTAAGGTGGAAGGCAGCCAGGCCTACGTGAACCTTGGCGCCGGCGTCGTCGCCAGCGGCGACCGTCTGGCCGTCGTGCGTCCCGGCGACGCCCTGATCGACCCGGAAACCGGCATCTCGCTCGGCTCAACCGAAACCCCGGTCGGCGAAGTGCAGGTGATGCAGGTGCAGGACCGCTTCAGCATCGCGTCCATCCAAGGCGGCGCCCGCCTGCAGGCCCGCGACCGCGTGAAGTCGCTGGCACCGGCCGCGCCGATCCAGTTCGGCGACATGGTGGAAGAGCTGTCCACCAAGCCGAAGCCGGCGCGCCGTTGATGCCTGATGCCGCCACTCGTGCCTTGCGCCGTCCATCCAATCGGACGGCGTCATGAGGGGCGGCGATTCACTGCGCGTCGAGGTTCACCCCGACAACCCGCAGCAGCGTCTGATTGAGCAGGCCGCGCGCGTCATCGACCGCGACGGCCTTGCGCTGTGCCCCACCGACGCGGGCTACGCGATGGTCTGGAGCCTGAACGGCACCGGTGCCGAGGATCGCGTCCGCAGCCTGCGGCAACTGGACAAGCGCCATCCCTTCACCCTATTCTGCCGATCGATTAGCGACATCAGCCGCTTCGCCCGTCTCGATGACGCGGCCTTCCGCCTGATTCGCCGCCTGAGCCCCGGCCCCGTTACATACATCCTGCCGTCCTCAAGCGACCTGCCAAACCGTTTAAAGCAGACCGCTCGCAGCAAACGGCGAGACATCGGCATCCGCATACCCCGGCATCCCGTAGCGCAAGCGCTGCTCGACGCCAGCGGTGGGGTGCTGCTCTCGACCACCCTGCGCGCACCCGACATGGACGTGGACGACGCGTCCTTTCACGGCCATGAGGCCGACGAGGTCGCCGACCTCTGGTTACACGCCATCGACGTGATGTTGGACTCAGGCCATTGCGACCCCGGCCCGACCACCATCATCGATTGCACCGAGTCCGCCCCCGAGGTGGTTCGGCAAGGGTTTCAGCCCGTCGACGCGGACTGACCCACTTCTCACCGATTCCCAGTGCCCCCGGAGGGCCCGTGGCACCAGTCTTAGGACCCACCCGATGAGCGGACAACTGGAAGCGCCCGTGGCGTTTCCCGTTTCGCCGCAGCAGCAGGAAATGCCGCTGGCCGTTGTGCTGGGGCAGCCGGTGCTGCAGATGCCGCAGGACCTCTACATCCCGCCGGACGCCTTGGAAGTCATCCTCGAGGCATTCGAGGGCCCGCTCGACCTGCTGCTTTACCTGATCCGCCGTCAGAACCTCGACATCCTCGACATTCCGGTGGCCGAGATCACCCGCCAGTACATCGGCTACATCGACGTGATGCAGGAGCTTCGCTTCGAGCTGGCCGCCGACTATCTGGTCATGGCCGCCATCCTCGCCGAGATCAAATCGCGGATGCTGCTGCCGCGCCCGCCGGTGGAAGAAGGCATCGAAGGCGACCCGCGCGCCGAGCTGGTGCGCCGCCTGCAGGAATACGAGCGCTTCAAGAAGGCCGCCGAGGACATCGATACCCTGCCCCGTCTGGAGCGCGACACGGTCGTGGCGCACGCCGAGCTGGGCGAAAAGGTGCAGCGCCAAGACCCGCCGGAAGTGGATTTACGCGAAATGCTGCTGGCCCTGCGCGACGTGATGAAGCGCGCCGAGCTGTTCACCCACCACGCCATCCGTCGCGAAGCGCTCAGCGTTAGGCAGCGCATGGGCGAAGTGCTGGGCAAGCTCTCGGGCACGCAGTTCTTGGAATTCAGCACCCTGTTCGACGCGACCGAAGGCCGCTTGGGCGTGGTGGTGACCTTCCTTGCGGTGCTCGAACTGGCGAAAGAGCGCCTGTGCGAAATCGTGCAGGAAGAGGCCCTTGGCCCGATTTACCTGCGCGCCATGGGCGAGCGATTGGACGAACACGGCAACCTCGCCCCGAATGACGAAGGCCCGATGCAAGAATGAGCACTGAAGACACCGCCATCGACCACGACGCACAGGCGCTGATCAACGACGAACCCGTCGTAGACGTGGGCCTGTATCAGCGCATCGTCGAAGGCGCCCTGCTGGCGGCCACGCATCCGCTGACCGTCGCCCAGCTTTACGCCCTGTTTCCCGACGACCGCCCGGCGCCGCGCGGCAGCATCGAGCGCGCCATTGAATCTTTGCAAGACGCCTGCGCCACCCGCGGCGTTGAGCTGATCGAAGTGGCTTCGGGCTTTCGCTTTCAGGTGCAGCGCGACGTGCAGCCCTGGGTGGCCCGGCTGTTTGCCGAACGCCCGCAGCGCTACACCCGCGCCACGCTCGAAACGCTGGCGCTGATCGCCTACCGGCAGCCCATCACCCGCGGCGAGATCGAAGCCATTCGCGGCGTGGGCGTCAACGCCAACCTCATCAAGATGCTCGAAGAACGCGAGTGGATTCGCGTGGTCGGGCATCGCGACGTGCCGGGACGCCCGGCACTGTTCGGCACCACGCGGGTGTTCCTCGACTACTTCGGTCTGAAGTCGCTCGACGAACTGCCGCCGCTGGCCGAGATCCGCGATCTCGCCGAGATCGATCCCCAGCTGCCGCTGGATGCACCCCTGCGTGTGCAGGCGCTGGTAGCGGCACTTCAAGAATCCGGCCCCGTCGATGACGACGCGGCCGCCGACAGCGACGTCGTGATGACGCCCGCACCCACTACGGATGAGAACGACGACCAGGCCTCCGCGCCTGACGCCACGAACGCATGAGCAACGACATCAATCGCAAGACCCTCTCGCTGAAGCGCGAGGCCACCCCGGCCCAACCGGCCATCGAAGAGCGCCTGCACAAGGTGCTGGCTCAGGCCGGCCTCGGCTCGCGCCGAGCGCTGGAAGAGCGCATTGCGCGCGGCGACATCCGCGTCAATGGCGAAACCGCCGAAGTGGGCCGCGTCATCAAGGGCGGCGACCGCGTCGAACTGGACGGCAAGACCTTCATGGCCACCGCGCTCACCGAGCCGCCGGCCGTGCTGCTGTTCAACAAGCCCGAGGGCGTGGTCACCACGCGCGACGACCCCGAAGGCCGCCCCACCATTTTCGAGACCCTGCCGCGCCTGAAGGGCGCGCGCTGGATCGCCGTGGGCCGCTTAGACATCAACACCACCGGCCTGCTGCTGCTCACGACCGACGGCGACTTGGCCAATGCGCTGATGCACCCGTCGAGCGAGATCGAGCGCGAGTACGTCTGCCGCATCCACGGCGAAGTGCCGGATGTCGTGGTCGATCGCCTCAAGCGCGGCGTGCCGCTGGAAGACGGCACCGCGAAGTTCGATGACATTGAAGCCATCGGCAACAGCGAATCGCACGCGTGGTTTCGCGTCGTCATCAAAGAAGGTCGCAATCGCGAAGTGCGCCGCCTGTGGGAAAGCCAAGGCTTTCAGGTCAGCCGCCTGAAGCGTGTGCGCTACGGCCACACCGTGCTGCCGCGCGAACTGCTGCGCGGCCACAGCACCGAGATGGAAGCGCCGCAGGTGGAAGCCTTGCGCCGCAGTCTGGAGCTGCCCGACCAAGCCCCGGTGCTCACCCTGCAGCCGGTGATCGGCCAGCGTCGCGCCAGCAAGCAAACCATCAATGTCCGTCGCGACCAGCGCGGCCCCAGCTACGTCAACGGCGCGCTCGACCAAGAAGAGCGCGAACTGCGCCGCTTCGACCACGTGCGCGAAGATCGCCCCGCCGGCCGTGGCCGCGGCAAGCCCGGCGGCGGCGGCGGCGCTGGCCGTCCTTACGTGAAGCGCGCCGGCAAGCCCTTCGTCGGCCCGATGGGCAGCGATGCCCCGGCTGAATCGCGCGGCCCGCGTCCGGCCGGCAAGCCGTTTGGCGCCAAGAAGCCCTACGCCAAGCGCGTGGACGGCGCACCGGGCTCGAAGCCGGTCGGCGATCGCGCTGCAGGCGGCGGCAAGTCGCCCTGGGGTGACCGTCCGGCCAAGCCCAGCACCAGCAAGCCCTACGCCGGCAAGCCGCGCGGCCCGCGAGCCGCGACCGGCGGCGTCGATAACGCCTCGGGCGCGTTCCGCAGCTGGTACGTGCCGGAAGGCGTGGACACCGGATCGAAAGTGGCGCCGCCGCGCAAAGAGCGCAGCAGTCCGTTTGGTAAGCCCGGCGGCGATCCCGCAGCCCGTGGCCCACGTGGCGAAGGCGGTCCGGCTCGCGGCCCGCGTGGTCCCGGTGGTCCCGGCGGCAGTCGCGGCCCGCGCGGCCCCGGTGGTCCGGGTGGCCCTGGTGGTGGTGGCGGCGGTGGACGTGGTCCGGGCGGCGGCAGTCGCGGCCCGGGTGGTGGTTCACGTGGCCCCGGCGCCAATGCCGGCGGCGACAAAGGCCCGCGCGGTCCCGACGGCGGTGCGCCGCGCGGCGGCCAGCGCAAGCCCGGCCCCCGTGGCCACGGCCCGCGCCTGCCCGAAGGCGCGCCGGACATCGACTGATCCACGATGAGCACGGCCCACGACCCCCACGGCTCGACCACCCCGGCCGAGCAGCGTGACCCCGCCGCCCTTGAAGCGGCGGTCTTGGCCCGTGATTGGTTTTATCGCTTTGCCCTGCCCTCAGGTGCGGTGACCGGCAGCGGCCACGCGTCCGACATCTTGGCCATCCACGACACCCGTTGGGCCATGGCCCAAGCCGCGCTGCGTGGCGCGTTTCCCGAAGGCGCCAACCGGGCCAGTGCGGTGGACTTGGCCTCGCACCAGGGCTGGTTCTCGCTAAAGCTGCGCGAGTTCGGCTTCGGCACGGTGCACGGCATCGACGCCCGCCAGCAGCACGTCGACGACGCCCGACTCATCGCCGAAGCCACAGCCAGCACGCAAGTGGCGTTCTCGCGCGGCAACGTGCACGACCTGACGCCCGCCATCGCCGGCACGCACGACTTGGTGCTGTGCTTTGGCCTGCTGTATCACCTCGAAAATCCGGTCGGCGCGCTGCGCGTGGCCCGCGCCCTGTGCAAGCGCCTCTGCCTGATCGAAACCCAAGTGGCCCCCGGCCAAACCGGCGTGATCGACTACGGCAGCTACCGCTTCGTGAAGCCCATCGAGGGCAGCTTTGTGATCGTCGACGAAACCGACGAAACCCACGGCCCCGAGGCCTCGACCTTAGGCATCAGCCTGATACCCAGCCTAGACGCCCTGCACTTCATCCTGCGCAAAGTGGGGTTCTCGCGGGTAGAGCAGCTGCCCGTGCCGGAGGACGGCTACGAGCAGCTGAAGTACGGCAAGCGGGTGGTACTGGCGGCGTGGGTCTAGGCCATCACGAACGTAGCGGCAGCACGCGAATCTCGACGCGACGGTTCTTGGCACGTCCCGCATCCGTCGTGTTGTCGGCGATCGGGTAGCGCTCGCCCACACCCAACACCTCGAAACGCTCGCGCATCAAGCCGCGGCCCATCAGGTAGTTACCGACTGAACTGGCGCGCTGCTCGGACAGACGCTGGTTGGCCGCATCGCTGCCCACCGAATCGGTGTGACCGGTCACTTCGATGATCGTCTGGTTGTACTGCGACAAGGTGCTGGCCACGTTGTCCAGCGCCCGGTTGAACTGCGGCTTCAGCGCTGAGCTGTTGAAGTCGAAGGTCACGCCGTCGGGCAGGTTAAGCAAAATCACGTCGCCGTCCCGGCTAACGTTGATGCCGGTACCTGCGGTCTGGCGGCGAAGCTCGGCTTCTTGGCGATCCTGATACACGCCGATCGCGCCGCCGGCCATGCCGCCAACGCCGGCACCCACCAGAGCACGCTGACGACGCTCGGTGGCATCGCCGCCGCTCAACAGGCCCGCAACCGCGCCGATGCCGGCGCCGATCAGAGCGTTATTACGCGTGCGGTTGGGGTCATCCGGGTCTTTGGTCTGGCCGGTGTAGGTGGCGCAACCGCCCAGCATCAGGGCGGCCATGACGGCCGTAGCGGTGGTCTTGCTTGAAATGATCTTCATGTTCAACTCCTGATGTGAGGTGGCGCTGCGTCCGACGTCACATTGGCGACGGTCACCGATGCGCAGTGCGCCCTTAAATGGTTAAAGACACCGAAAAGTGGCTGGACGTCGCTCGCTCCGTTCAGGTTCGGAGCGGCATGCACTGGCCGCTAAAAATCGGCTGAACTCCGAGTCTCGACGTCCGCTGCAGCCGGTCAACGCACAAAAAAAAGCCCGGCCGCACCTTTGTGCGCCGGGCCTTGTTGCCCCACGATGCGGCCGCGCCCTTAGGCGCCCACCTCCACCATCCGCGTCTCGCTCGGGCTGTCCCACAGCAGGTGGCGGTCTTCCAGCACCACCAAGTTTTCTTCGCTGATAACGGTGCCGTTGCTGTGGTAACCCAGCAGCTGCCGCGCGGGCATTTCGGGGTTGCGGGCCAGCACCATGGTTTCTTCGGCGGTGAAGTTGCTTAAGCCGCGCGCCACTTCCGCGCCCAGCTCGTCGTAGATGTGGATCACGTCGCCTTTGACGTAGGGGCCCTGAATCGACTTGATGTGCTGGCGCAGGATGGGCTGGCCGTCGGCCTTCAGGCCTGCCGTCACCTCGTTGAACACCACCACGCTACCGGCTACCTGCAGGCGGTCGGTGAGCCACGCCTTCCATGCCGACACCGGCTCGGAGTGCGCGATGCAGCGGGTGTGGCGGCGCTCGCCGTTCAGCACGGACGAAATGGGCGAGGGGTGGTCGCCGTGAGCAATGTGGGTCACGCAGCCGGCGTTCTGCGCCATGTGCGCCGCCTGCAGCTTGGTGAGCATGCCGCCGGTGCCCAAGGTGCTGGTACCAGACGTCACCGCAATGTAGGGACCCACGTCGTCCACCACTTCAATCAGCGTGGCGCCCTCTTCCGCCGGGTTGCGGTCATACAGCCCGTCGATGCAGGTGAGGATGACGAGGTGCTGCGCTTGCACCATCTGCGCCACCCTTGCAGCCAGACGATCGTTGTCGCCGACACGAATTTCTTCGGTCGTGACCGAATCGTTTTCGTTGACGATGGGCAGGATGCCGCCGTTCAACAGACGATGCAGCGTGTTCTTGGTGTTGAGAAAGCGCGTGCGCTCTTCCATGTCTTGCAGCGTCAGCAAGACCTGCCCAATGTTGACGCCGTGCTCGGAAGCCACCTGCTTGTAGGCGTTGATCAGCAGCGGCATGCCGCAGGCGGCGGCCGCTTGCTTGTCGCGCAGGCCGGCAGTTTCGGGGCTTTCACCCAACACTTTGAGACCCAGCGCCACGGCGCCGGAGGAACACAACACCACTTCGTAGCCGTCGCGGCGCAATGCGGCCACGTCTTCCATCAGGTGTTGGATGAAGGCCCAGCGCGGCGTCAGACGCTCGGCGTTGGCAAGAAGGCTGGATCCGATTTTTACGACAATGCGTTTTTTACTGTGCAACGTGAAAGCTCCCGATTTGAAATGCGATTGTGCTGAATAAGCAGCTCTGCCGATGAAGAAATCGGCACGCACGAAAAGTCGAGACTAAGTAGATCGAAAAAATATAGAGCATGCGACCCACGCACCTGCGTTACGGTCAACGACTACTCGCATGAAGCCCGTGGAGACTCACGATGAGCACACTCGACAGCGGTATCACCGCGCACATGACTGACCTTGGCATCGCAGCGCGACGCGCGTCGAAGACGTTGATGGCCAGCAGCACACAAATAAAGAATACCGCGCTACGTGAATCAGCGAAGGCGCTGCGCGCCGCGATGCCGGCCATTCTTGCGGCGAATCAAAAAGACGTGGCCAGCGTTGAAAACAAAAAGCCCGCGTCATTCATCGACCGCCTGCGCTTAACCGAAGACCGCGTGGAAGCGATGGCGGTGGCGCTGGAAGATATCGCCAACCTACCCGACCCGGTTGGCCGCGTGTTGGCGAATTTTGATCGCCCGAACGGCTTGAAGATTGAGCGCGTGGCCGTGCCGCTGGGCGTCATTGGCATGGTGTACGAGTCGCGGCCCAATGTGGGCTCGGACGCCAGCGGCCTGTGCCTGAAGTCGGGCAACGCCATCATTCTGCGCGGCGGCTCGGAGAGTCAGCACTCGACGCGCGAGATCGTGGCCTGCATGCAGGCCGGGCTTTCCGCCGCCGGGCTGCCGAAGGACGCCGTGCAGACCATCGGCACCACCGACCGCCAAGCGGTGACGGCACTGCTGCATGCCGTCGACTACGTGGACTTGGTGATTCCGCGCGGCGGTCGTGGCTTGGTGGAACTGGTGCGCGATCAGGCCAAGGTTCCGACCCTGCTGCACCTGGACGGCAACTGCCATTCCTACGTGCACGCCGACGCCGACCTCGACAAAGCCGTGAAGGTGATTCGCAACGCCAAGCTGCGCCGCACTGGCGTCTGCGGCGCGACCGAGAGCATCGTGCTGGACCGCTCCATCGCCGCCCGCTTCTTGCCGATGCTGGCCGATGCGATGACCGACTGCGAATTGCGCGGTGACGCTGAGGCCTTGGCGCTAGAGCCACGCCTGAAGCCTGCATCAGACGATGATTGGTCGACGGAGTACCTCGACGCAGTGGCCTCAGTAAAAGTCGTTGACGGACTGGATGAGGCCATCGCTTTCGTCAGCAAGTACTCGTCTGGCCACACCGAAGCCATCCTCACCGAGAACGCCGACGCCGCGCGTCAGTTCATGCTGAAGGTGGACAGCGCGGTGGTGATGCATAACGCCTCGACGCAGTTTTCCGACGGCGGCGAGTTCGGCATGGGCGCGGAGATCGGCATTGCCACCGGCAAGATGCACGCCCGCGGCCCGGTGGGCTTAGAGCAGCTGACCAGCTTTAAATATCTGGTGCACGGCAGCGGGCAAACGCGGCTTTAAGTCGCGGCCTAAAGTCGCCGATTGGGCGCTGCTTTAGGGCCTGCGCTCGGGGCGCAGCTCGAAGGCGTCGGCATCCAGCTGCGCCGGGAAGCGCTCGCGGTGCGTGCGCAACTGCTCGGCGCTGAACGTCGCCTGCAGCACGCGCGCTTCGGTGTCGCCTTCGGCCAACGGCTGGCCCAGCGGATCGAGCGCCACGCTGTCGCCCGCGTACGGCACGTCGTTGCCGTCGGTGCCCACGCGGTTGACGCCGATGACGCAGGCCAAGTTTTCGATGGCGCGAGCGCGCAGCAGGGTCTTCCACGCATACGCACGCGGCGCCGGCCAATTCGCCACGAATAGGGCGAGGTCGTAGTCGAAGGCGTCGGGGCGCTCGACGTTGAAGCGATTGCGCGCATAGACCGGAAAGCGCAGGTCGTAGCAGACCTGCAAAAAAATGCGCCAGCCGCGCCACGCCACGAACACGCGACGTTCCCCAGCGGCGTAGCGCTCGTGCTCTTTGGCCATGCGAAACAAATGGCGCTTGTCGTAATGCACCAGCCCGCCGTCGGGCGTGGCAAACAGCAAGCGGTTGTACACACCCGGCGCGATGCCTTCGGCGTTCGCCTGCACGGCGTCGATGCGCAGCTGCACGCTGCCGCACACGGCCGCATCCAGCGTCACGGCCTGCTCGCGCAGCCACGCCACCGTGGGGCCCTGCATGTCTTCGGCGTTCGCCAAGGCTTCGTTGCTGAAGCCGGAAGTGAAGGTTTCCGGCA
>JBBQIA010000015.1:0-14514 GCA_038324485.1 Lysobacterales bacterium | reverse complement strand
CTGAGCACGATGCTGCTGCGGCAGCGACACTTCATCCAAGGTGTGGCCGGCCAGACGGCTGTTCGGCGCCACCATGGCCTCGACCAGCACGTTTTCTTGCGCGCCTTCGGGGCTCTTGTCGATGCGAAGGTCGTAAGCCTTGGCAAAGTCGACCAGCTTTGGCCAGTTGCCCTGCACCAGCAGCAGGTCGCCCTCTTCAAGCATCGTCGAGCGCGGCGCCCAGTGCTTGGTGTCACCGCGGACCAAGCCGACAACATAGACAGAGTGACTTTCCAGCGTACGGATCTCAGCGACGCGCTTTCCGACCAGGCTCGACTCGGCGTGAATGCGCAGTTCAGTGAGGTACTTGCCCAGTTCGGCATTGACCGGCAGCGAGGGCGCTTCGCGATCAGGCAGCAAGAAGGGGCCGGCGATCATCAAATACACGACGCCCACGGCCAGAAAGATCAGACCCAGTTCGGAAAACTCAAAAATACCGAAGGCAGGCTGCCCGGCTTCGGTGGCCAGCGCGTTCACCAGAAGGTTCGTCGAGGTGCCGATCAGCGTACAAACGCCGCCCATCTGGGCGACGTAAGACAGCGGAATCAGCATCTTTGAGGGCGCTCGCTTGCTGCTGGCGGCCGCCGCAAGCACCAGCGGAATAAAAACCGCCACCGCCGCCGTGTTGTTGATGAAGGCCGACACCGGACCAACGATCATTAAAAGAATGGCGATCATCAGCCATGGGTTTTTCACGCGCCCAAGCAAGCGCGACAGCCCCTGCAGTGCGCCATTGCGCGACAGCCCGGCGCTCAGCACGAACATCGCCGCCACGGTGATCGTGGCTTCGCTGCTGAAGCCGGTGAGCGCCTCGCGTGGTCCGACTAGGCCGAACAGAAGCAGCGCGGCCAAGACCATCAAGGCCACCACATCGACCCGCAGGCGCTCGGTGATGAACAGCCAAGCCGCCGCGGCCATCACCAAAAAAGTTAGCAGGGCATCCAAACGGATTCTCCAGTCTTGGGCGCGGAGCATAGCCTGCGCATGGCGACGAGACGCTGGCTGCGCCATGCTAAGGCCTGTTTCCTCATCCGCCGGGTTGTCGATGGACCGCTACGAACGCATCCTTGCTCTGCATCGCAGCCTGAAGTCAGCGCGCTTGCCGGTGCCGCTGGTGCGCCTGATGGACGACCTGGCCTGCTCACGCGCCACGCTCTATCGCGACATCGCCTTTCTTCGCGACGCGTTGGGCGCGCCGCTCGAAAGCACGGACGGCGAAGCGAGCTTTCGTTACGACGAAAAAGAGGCCTCGCGCTTCGAGCTGCCCGGCCTTTGGCTGAGCTCGGACGAACTGCACGCCTTGACCGCAGCCCAGCAGCTTCTGGATCGCACGGGCCCCGGCATCCTCTCGGCCGCCATCGCGCCGCTAAAAGGCCGCATTGATTCCCTGCTGCAGCAGCACGCGGGCGGAAAGCGCTGGCCGATTGAGCGCGTGCGCGTGATTGGCAGCGGCACTCGGCGCGTCGATGAAGCCGCCTTTCGCATGGTCGCCAGTTCGGTGCTCGAGCGAAAGCGCCTGCGTTTCGAGTATCTGGCGCGATCGACCAACTCGCGTACCCAGCGCACGGTGTCGCCGCAGCGTTTGACCCACTATCGCGACAATTGGTACCTGGACGCTTACGACCACGAGCGCGAGGCCTTACGCAGCTTCTCGGTCGACCGTGTGGCGCATGCGCGCATCGACGACGCTCCCGCCATCGACCATCCCGATGGCGAACTGGACGCCCATCTGGCGTCGAGCTACGGCATCTTCAGCGGTGCGCCGAAAGCCTGGGCCACCATTCGCTTCAGCGCTAAGGCGGCGCGCTGGGTGGCTGACGAGCATTGGCATTCGAAGCAAGAGGGCCGAATGCTGCCCGACGGGCGCTACGAATTACGCGTGCCCTACAGCAACGCGCGCGAGCTGCTGATGGACGTGCTGCGCTACGGGCCAGATGCTGAAGTAGTTGAGCCGCTGCCGCTGCGCGAACAGCTGCGCTCCATGCTGCAACTGGCAGCGAGTGCGTATGGCGACTGAGGGGCGCGGTAAGCGCATCGCGCTGGTCTTAGGCGCCGGTGGCGCCCGCGGGCTGGCCCACATCGGCGTGATTGAAGCGCTGGAGGCGCGCGGTTACGAGATTGCCGCCATTGCCGGCTCGTCGATGGGGGCACTGGTGGGCGGGATTCATGCGGCGGGTCAGCTGACCGCTTACCGAGACTGGGTCGAAAAAATGGAGCGCAGCGATGTGCTGCGCCTGCTGGACGTGGCTTTTGGTGCGCCGGGCCTGATTCGTGGCGACCGCGTCATCGGTTCACTGCGCGAATTGGTGGGTTCCCACCGTATCGAATCCTTGCCGATGCCCTTTGTGGCCGTTGCGACCGATTTAGCGACGCAGCGCGAGGTGTGGTTCCAAAGCGGTCCGCTGTTCGACGCCATTCGCGCCTCCATCGCCATCCCGATGGTGTTTACGCCCCACTTCGTCAACGGTCGCGAACTGGTTGATGGGGGCCTGCTGGCGCCGCTGCCTCTCGCCGCGACCCGCAGCTTTCATTGCGACTACGTGGTGGCCGTGGACTTAAACGGCCGTGCGCCGAAAGCGCCGCGAATCGAGCCCACGCCGCTGGGCGAGGCGGACATGTTCAATGACGACCCCGAGGCCAGCGAACCGGGTTGGCGCAGTCGCATTGGCGCTTGGTTTGGGTCAGACGCGACGAGCGGTGCGGCGAGCGTACCCTCAGCACCCAGCGGCGTTTCCGGATTGCTCGATCTGATGTCGCGCTCGATGGACACCATGCATTCGCAAATCACCCGGCTGCATGTGGCACAAGATCCGCCGGATTTGGTCATTCGCATCCCGCGCGAAACCGCCGCGTTCTACGAATTTTGGCGCGCGAAAGAACTGCGAGAAGCCGGCCAGCGGATCGCGGACGACGCGCTGGCGCAGTGGGTGAAGTAGGGGCTTAACCTTCGGTTGGCATCTGCTCCGGCGCCTGCGGCACGCGGCGCATGCTGCCGGCGTTTACGCCAAAGGCTTCGATGCGCTTGAGTTTTCCCGCTAACACGGCGTCACCCATGATCGCCTCGCGGGAGAACACCCAGGCCAGTGAACGATCGGGTGTCGCCATCAGGGCCGTCTGCCCGTCGGCGGCCAGCTCCAGCAAATGCAGTCGGGTCGAAAACGGCCAGATGAACTGCACTTTCCACTCGCGACCGCCGGTACCCGGCACCACGGTCGAGACGCCGCGCCAGGTGCGGTCCGCTTCGCCGAAGCGCTTTTTGAAGACGAAGTCGTTGTCGATGCGGCCGTCTTCGCGCAGACGGTAGACGTCGCGGGTGGCCACTTTTCCGTTCTCGAAGAAGTAGGGCACGTTGGCAACGACGTGCCACGTGCCCATGAAGGCGGCGAGGTCAACGGGGGCGGCGTCATTAGGCACGGGGCGAGTCTCCGATGTTTGGGTGCAGGCGCTCAGCATCAGCGCGAGGGCCGCAACGGCCAGTGCAAAGAGGGAGCGGCGGACAAAGCGCATGCGGAAAGCTCCAAATGGTGCGAAAACGGCCTAAGCGGCCGCTGGAATGAAGATCACCTTGGCCCTCCCACGGCGAACGTGCCGTCAAGACGCGTGCCTTGGCGACCCGTGACTTTGGTCATGCATGGCTGACGGTGCGACAGGGGGTAAGCTCAGGTCACTTCGTTCCGGCCCTCCTGGAGTCCCCTTATGCGTCGAACGCGCCTAGCCCTAGCCCTTGTCCTGATGACTGCCCCGATCGTCCACGCCGACACCGCCGTTGCTCCGATGCCCGCCGACGAATGGCAGTGGCTTGAGGACGTTGAGGGCGATCGTTCTCTGAATTGGGTGCGCGAGCAGAACGCGCGCTCCACCAGCGTGCTCGAAGCCGACCCCGGCTTTGCCAGCCTGCGCGACGACCTGTTGGGCATCCTCGACTCGACCGCTCGCATTCCTTATGTGAGTAAAGAAGGTGATTACTTCTACAACTTCTGGCGCGACAAAGAGAATCCGGCGGGCCTCTGGCGCCGCACGACGCTGGAGGAATACCGCAAGGCCGAACCGGTCTGGGAAGTGATGCTCGACCTCGACGCGCTGAATAAAGCCGAGGACATGAACTGGGTCTGGCGCGGCGCCAACTGCCTGCGACCGGCCTACGACCGCTGTCTGGTGTCGCTGTCGCGCGGCGGTGCTGACGCCATCGAGATTCGCGAGTGGGACAAGAGCGACCGCGCCTTCGTCGAGGGCGGCTTCCGCCTGCCGGAAGCCAAGGGTGGCGCGGCGTGGCGCGATGCCGATCACGTCTATGCCTATACCGATTTTGGCGACGGCTCGATGACCAGCTCGGGCTACCCGCGCATCGTCAAAGAGTGGGCACGCGGCACGGCGTTCTCCGAAGCAAAAGTGGTCTACGAGGGCAAGCCGGACGACATGTACATCGCCGGCTACCGCGATCTGACGCCGGGCTTCGAGCGCGATTTCGTGAGCCGCACGCTGGCCTTCTACAACGACGAGCTGTATCTGCGCGGTGCCGACGGTCAGTTGACCAAAATCGACGCGCCGAATTCGGCGAACAAGACGCCCTTCCGCGAGTGGCTGATTCTGGAGCTGCGCGACGACTACACGGCCGGCGAGCGCACCTATCCGAAGGGCTCGGTGATTGCTGCGAAGTTTGACGCCTTCATGGCCGGCGGCCGCGATTTCGATGTGTTGTTTGAGCCCAGCGACACCACGGCCTTTGTGTCTCTGGCGCCTACCAAGAATCACGTGATCTTGAACGTGTTGGATGACGTCAAGAATCGCCTGTACGCGCTGACCTATGACGACGGCAACTGGTCGCGCGAGCCGCTCGAGGGTGCGCCGGCGTTTGGCACGGTCTCGGTCTCGGCCGTGGACGACGAAACCAGCGACGACTACTTCCTGACGGTGACGGATTACGTCACGCCGACGACCCTGATGATGGGAAGCGTGGGCGAGGTGCCGCAGACGCTGAAGCAGCTGCCGGCCTTCTTCGACGCTGCGGATCTAGAGATCACCCAGAACTTCGCGACCAGCAAGGACGGTACTCGCGTGCCTTACTTCATGGTCGCTAAGAAGGGGCTGGAAACGAACGGCAAGAACCCGACTCTGCTGTATGGCTACGGTGGCTTCGAGATTTCGCTGACGCCGGGCTACTCGGCCACGGTCGGTCGCGCATGGCTGAGCGAGGGCGGCGTCTACGTGGTGGCGAACATCCGCGGCGGCGGCGAATACGGGCCGCGCTGGCATCAGGCCGGCCTGAAAGAAAATCGCCTGCGCATTTATGAGGATTTCGCCGCAGTGGCGGAAGACTTGATCGCTCGCAACATCACCGCGCCGAAGCACCTCGGCATTCAGGGCGGCAGCAACGGCGGCCTGCTGGTCGGCAACATGACTGTGCTGTATCCGCAGCTGTTCGGCGCCGTGGTCTGCCAAGTGCCGCTGCTCGACATGCGTCGCTACAACCAGCTGCTGGCGGGTGCCTCGTGGATGGCGGAATACGGCAATCCCGATGACCCCGCGCAGTGGGAGTTCATCCGCACGTATTCGCCGTATCACAACCTCGACGCTGAGGCCGACTATCCGCCGGTGCTGTTCACCACCTCGACCCGCGACGACCGCGTGCATCCGGGTCATGCCCGCAAGATGTTTGCGCGCATGCAGGCGCAGGGTCACGAGGTGAGCTACTACGAAAACATTGAAGGCGGGCACGGCGGCGCGGCGAATAACGCGCAGAGCGCCAAGATGGCGGCCATTGCCTACACCTTCCTCAAAACCAAGCTGTTTGCGGAGTGATGCGCATGAAAATTCGATCGATCCACCGCAGCCCGCTGGGCGCCATCGGGTTACTGCTGGCCTCGGGCATGGGCGCGCCGGGCGCCTTCGCGGCCGACGCCGTGCCGCCGGTCGCTGAGCAGCGCCCGCATGAGGTGAAAGCCCCGCACGGCGCCGTTCGCAACGACGAGTTCTATTGGCTTCGCGACGACAAGCGCGCGGAGCCAGAGATGCTCGCCTACCTCAATGCTGAAAATGCCTATGCCGACGCCATGCTGGCGCCCTTGGCGCCGCTGAAGCAGCGCCTGTACGACGAGATCGTTGGACGCATTCAGCAGGACGATTCCAGCGTCCCCTATTTCGAAGACGGCTTCTGGTACTACACGCGTTTCGAAGCGGGTAAGGACTACTCCATTACTGCCCGTCGCAAGGGCACGATGGAGGCGGAAGAAGAAATCCTTCTCGATCAAAACGTGATGGCAGCGGGCAAAGATTTCTTCCAAGTCGGCGCTTGGGAAGTGAGCCCCGATGGCACGAAGCTGGCCTGGGCCGAAGACCTCAACGGTCGTCGTCAGTTCACCATCAAGGTGAAAGACATCGCCAGCGGCGAACTGCTGGACGAGGCCGTGACAGGCGTTAGCGGCAACATCGTCTGGGGTGATGACAACCAAACCATTTGGTACGTCGCGAACGACCCCAAGACCCTGCTGACCACGCACGTCAAAACGCACGTCATCGGTACGCCGACCACGGAAGATCGCTTGATCTACACCGAGACCGACAACAGCTTTTACATGGGCATCGGCCGCACGCGCTCGAAGGAATACATCTGCATTGGCGTCGGCAGCACGGTGTCGTCGGAGCAGCGCTGCACCAAGGCTGCCGAGCCCGGCGAGTTCATGCTAATTGCGCCGCGCGAGCGTGACGTGGAATACAACGCCGATCACTACGCCGGTCGTTGGGTGATCACCACCAATTGGAACGCGCCGAACTATCGCATCATGACGGCGACGGATGAGGCGCTCGGCAGCCGAGACGGCTGGAAAGAGCTGGTGCCGCATGCCAGCGATGTCTTCATTGAAGGCCTGGAGTTGTTCGACGGCTACATGGCCATCGGCGAGCGTTCCGATGCGCTACGCCGCATTCGCATCTTGAAGAACGACGGCGGCAGCGACTTCGTGAAGTCGGACGAGCCGGCCTACACAATGGGCCTGTCGGTGAACGCGATGCCGAACACCCCGTGGGTGCGCTACACCTACACCTCGCTGACGACGCCGAACACCACCTATGAAATGAACGTGGACACCGGCGAGCGCAAACTGCTGAAGCGCGATGCGGTGCTGGGCGGCTATGACCCCGCGAACTACGTGACGGAGCGCGTGTGGGTAACGGCCCGCGACGGCAAGACCCGCATTCCGGTGTCGATCGTCCACCGCAAGGACTTCGCCAAAGACGGCACGGCCGCCATGCTGCAGTACGCCTACGGCAGCTACGGCAGCTCCAGCGATCCGCGTTTCTCGGTGCAGTTGCCGAGCCTGCTGGACCGTGGCGTCGTATACGCCATCGCGCACATCCGCGGCGGTCAAGAAATGGGGCGCGCGTGGTACGACGACGGCAAGCTGTTCAATAAGATCAATACCTTCACCGACTTCATCGACGTGACCGATGCTCTGGTTGCTCAGGGTTACGCGGCGAAAGATCGCGTGGCGGCGATGGGCGGCAGCGCCGGTGGCTTGTTGATGGGTGCGGTGTCGAATATGGCGCCCGAAAAGTACGACGTCATGCTGTCCCTGGTGCCCTTTGTCGACGTGGTGACCACCATGCTCGACCCCAGCATTCCGCTCACGACCAACGAGTACGACGAGTGGGGCAACCCGGAGCAGAAGGACTTCTACGACTACATGCTGTCGTACTCGCCTTACGACCAATTGGAAGCGAAGGACTATCCGGCCATGTTCGTGGGCACGGGATTGTGGGACTCGCAGGTGCAGTATTGGGAGCCCGCCAAGTACGTGGCTCGCCTGCGCGACCGCAAGACCGACGACAACACCGTGGTCTTCCGCACCAACATGGAAGCCGGTCACGGCGGCAAATCGGGGCGCTTCCGTCGCTTCGCTGAGGCGGCTGAGTACTACGCCTTCATGCTGGATGAGTTGGGCGTGGAGCAGCGTGCGGAGTAAGTCTGCGCGCGTGGCCTAGACGAATAAAAACCCCCGGTCTTGTGCCGGGGTTTTTTGTTTCCGTCGATGAAAACGTTTGCAGTCGCGCACATGCGCTGCCGACGCCGAACCACCCCGATACACTCCAGCCACACGCCACCTTTCGAGACCCTCATGCGTCATTGCAGGCTGTTTGCTTTCATTGCTGTGGTGCTGGCTGCGCCGCTCGCCCTCGCGGCAGCCCCCGCGCCCACATTGGTCGGAACCACCGACCCGATGGCCGCACACGCCATCTACTTCGTCATGACCGACCGCTTCGTCAACGGCGATATCGGCAACGACCACCGCGAGCAGGGTCTGCCCGATCACGGCACGTGGAATCGTCCCTTGGACGGCGCGCCCGCGGGGCGCTCGGCGAACGTCGGCTATCTGGGCGGCGACTTTCGCGGTTTGCTGGACAACGCCGGCTACATTCGCGACATGGGCTTCGGCGCAGTCTGGCTGACGCCCATCGTCGAGCAGCCCGACGAGGCCTTCAGCGGTGGGACGCCAGCGGCCTGGGCCAAGATGTTCACGGACGGCGGCAAGACCGGCTATCACGGCTATTGGGCCACGAACTTTTACGAGATCGACGAGCACCTGCCGAGCGCCGGATTGGGCTTTCGCGAGCTGAGCGATGGCCTGCGCGCACGTGGCTTGAAGACGGTGTTGGACATCGTTGCGAATCACGGCTCGCCGGCGTTTTCGGCGCCCACGCAGCGCGATGCCTTCGGTAAGATTTTCGATGCCGAGGGCCGCCTGGTGGCCGACCACCAAAATCTGCCGCCGCAGCGCTTGCGGCCGAAGACGAACGCCTTGCACGCGTTCTTTCATCCGGAAAAAGACATCGCCGAACTCTCGAACTTCGATGAGTCGAATCCGGCGGTGGTCGACTATGTGGTGGACAGCTATCTGCACTGGATCGAGCAAGGGGCCGATGCGTTTCGCGTCGACACCATCAAGCACATGCCGTTTTCGTTTTGGAAAACCATGACCGACCGCATTCGCGGCGAGCATCCGGGCTTTTTCATGTTTGGCGAAGCCTTCGAGTACGACCCGGTGGCCTTGGGCCGGTTTACTCAGCCGGAAAACGGCGCAATCGGCGTCTTAGACTTTCCGCTGCAAAAGGCGATGGGGCAAGTGTTTGGGCGCACGGGCAGCGGCTACGAGACCCTGCTGCCGGTGCTGTTTCTCGATGACGGCCCCTATGCCAATCCGTATGAGCTGATGAGCTTTTACGACAACCACGACATGCCGCGACTCGACGCTGACGATGCCGGCTTTATCGACGCCAATCATTTTCTGTTTACCGCGCGCGGCATTCCGGTGATTTATCAGGGTTCGGAAACCGGCTTCGAGCGCGGTGCTGCCGAGCACGCGGGCAATCGCAATTATTTCGGCCAAGCGCGCATTGATTCGGCTGCGTCTAACCCGATCCATCAGGCGCTAAAGCGCATTGCGCGACTGCGCGCCGAGACGCCGGCCTTGCAGCGCGGCTTGCAAATCAATCTTCTCTTTGAAGGTGATCGCGCGGCGTTCTATCGGGTCTATGAAGACGGCAGCGTTGCGCAGACCGCGCTGGTGCTGCTCAACAAGGGTGATGTGGCCGCCGACTTCCGCGTTGAGACCTTGCTGCAGCCGGGGCGCTGGCGCGAAGCCCTCACCGGAAATACGCGCGAGTTGGCCGATGGCGAGGCTTTTGCAGCTAGCGTGCCCGCGCACGGCGCGGCGGTGTATGTCTTCGAGCGGCCGCTGACGGCGCCGGCGCTGCGTGCCGCTGCAGAGGCGGCGTTGGCGGGCATTACGGTGCGCTAAGGCCCGCCGGTTTTAGAAGGGGCGTCGGCTATCGCCAGACGCCCTGCGCTCATGACTCAGCCACCGCTGGCGGCGTCGCGAAGCTGCAGCGGGCGATCCAGCAGGCGCTCCATCGGCAGCGGCCACAGGCCCAAGGGCGCGACGCGGCGCATCGCCTCGTCCGGGCTTAAGCCCTGTTCGCGCACCAGCCATGCGGCATAGAGGTGCCCGGCGCGGGTGCCGGACGCGCAATGCAGCAGCACGGTTTGATTGGGGTCGGCCATGAGGGCGGTGAACTCGTCGAGTACGGCCGTGGTGTAGGCGTCGTTGCCGGTAATCGGCAGTGCGCTGTAGGCCACGCCGTCCGCCGCCAACAGAGCCGGCTCGTCGAAGCCCAAGCTGCTCATTTCCGATTCGGCGCGAAAATTAATGACGCGATCGACGCCGGCGGCTTTCAGGCTAGCCAGGTCGTCTGCCGTGGGCTGTGCCGAGAGCAGTACGCGGCCGTCGCGCAGCGCGCGTTCCACGAGGGGCACAGCGGGTGCGGGTGGCGCAGTGTTGGTCGCAACCGGCGGCGCAACATTGGGCGGCGTGCTGACCGTTCCGCCCATGCAGGCGCTTAGCAGGCCGGCACCGACGAGGGCGATGAAAGAGTGTTGAAGGCGCATGGTGAAATCCTTAGCGGGCTTTGCCGGGTTTCTTGCCGGCAGTGGTTGGTGAGGTCGATAAGGCTGCGCCGCAGGAGCGGCGAATCACCAGCGTCGGTGACAGCACTTCGCTGACGGCGTTCTCGCCGCGAATTTCGCGGATCAAGGTGTCGACCAGTTTTTCGCCCGCCAGCATGGTGTCTTGCAGCACCGTGGTGATGGGCGGATGGGCAAACGCAGCCACCGGCTGATCGTCGAAACCAACGAGAGCAACGTCTTCAGGCACGCGGTGACCGCGCTCGACCAGCGCGCGCATGACGCCGATGGCAATCAGGTCGCTGGCGCAGAACACGGCGTCGAAAGCCGCGCCGCGAGCCAGCAGCGCCATCGCGGCGTCGTGTCCCGCCGCTTCCGTCGAATCGATGACGTCCAGCTGCAGTGCTGGATCGACGACGAGGCCGGCCGCCGTCAGCGCATCACAGAGGCCCAAGTAACGGTCGCGAAATTCGGGTGCGGTCGGTTGATTCGCGCCGAGATAGGCCACGCGCTTGCGGCCTAAACCGGCAAGGTGGCGGCCTACGGCCTGCCCGCCTGCGCGGTTATCGCTGCCGATCGACATGCCCGGCTGGTCGTCGAACACCGGCCCCCAGCGCACGAAGCGCGTGCCTTGTTCGACCAGCCGATCCAACTTATCCCGGGTGGTAAACCAGTCGCCGTAGCCCAGCAGGATGAGCCCGTCGGCCTTGTGCGCGTCTTGGTAGTCGGCATGCCAGTCTTCGCTGAACTGCTGAAAGCTCACCAGCAGGTCGTAACCCTGCCGCGCACAGGCGCGAGTGATTGAACCCAGCATGGTCAAAAAAAACGGGTTGATCAGGGTGTCGTTTGCGGTCGGGTCTTCAAACAGCAGCAAGGCCAGCGTCACTGAGCTTTGCCGCCGTAAATTCGACGCGTTTTTGTCGACCTTGTAGTTCAATTCGCGGGCAATCTCGCGAACGCGCTTTCGCGTTTCCTCGCTGACCAGCGGGCTGTCGCGCAGCGCACGCGACACGGTGGCCTGTGAGACGCCGGCGCGGTAGGCGATGTCGAATGAGGTGGGGCGGGATTTCGTGGGCATGCCTGTCGAGGATACCCCGCAACTTTGGTGACGCGGCAGTGGGGACTTCACGCCCGAAGTGCGGCGGCCTCGCGCGCCAAAGCTTCAACGCGAGCCCAATCGCCTGCCGCCACGGCGTCCTTCGGCAGCATCCACGACCCACCCACGGTGCCCACGTTGGGCAGCGCCAAAAAGGCCGGTGCGCTGCTGGCATCAATGCCGCCCGTTGGGCAAAAGCGCACTTGCGGGAACGGCCCGCTGAAGCCTTTCAGCGCGGGGATGCCGCCCGAGCTCATGGCCGGAAAAAACTTGAAGCGTTGATGGCCGTGCGCGAGGCCCTGCATGACTTCGCTGGCGGTGGCCACGGCGGGCAGCCACACGATGGGGCTGGCGTCGGCGGCGTGGTACAGGGCTGCGGTGGCGCCGGGGCTGATGGCGAAAGTGCAGCCGGCGGCTGCAGCGGCCTCGAGGTCCGCCGGCGACAGCACGGTGCCCGCACCCAGAACCGCGCCTTCCACTTCGGCGGCAATGCGGCGCATGGCCTCGAGCGCGACGGCGGAGCGCAGGGTCACTTCCAACACCGGCAGCCCGCCGGCGACAAGCGCACGCGCCAGCGGCACGGCGTGTTCAAGAACGTCGATGACGATGACCGGCAGCACGGGGGCTTGGGCGAAAACCGCGTCAACCGACGCGCTACGTTGTTCGATGGTCCAAGTCATGAGCGGGTTCTCGTCAGTCAATTGGAATGGTGTCGATGGCCCGTCACAGACCAGCGCAGGTTTGCAGGCTTACTGCCGTGCCGTGTGTCGTAGCGCGCTTGCTGCACCCAGCAAGCCGGGTTGCGGATGAACCACCACGTGAATGCTCACGTTTTCGAGGTAGGCGGCAAAGCGCCCCTTGGCCAGAAAGCGTTCGCGAAAGGCGCTGCTTTGAAGAAAGGGAATGAATCGCGGCACGATGCCGCCGGCAATCAACACGCTTCTCGCGCCGTGAATCAGCGCAGTGTCGCCGGCTACGCTGCCCAGCACGGCGCAGAAGCGCGCCAAGGTGCGACGCGCGTGCAAGTCATGGCCGTCCAGCGCGGCTTCAACGATGGCGGCGGCTTCGCGCAGGTCGGTGGCGCTGTCGCCTAAGGGGCTGGGGCCGCTGCCCGCATCGCGCAGCGCGGCGTCGATGTGTGACAGACCGACGCCACACAGCAAGCGCTCGTTGCTGGTGCGCCCGAACCGCTGCGTCATCCAGCGCGCGATTTTTTGCTCTTCTTCGCCGATCGCCGCGAAGCTCACGTGGCCGCCTTCGGTTTCCACCACCTGCCAGCCGCGTTGCGCGTCACCCACCAGCATCGCCACGCCCAAGCCCGTTCCCGGCCCCATGACGCTGATGGGGCCGCGGGCAGGCAAGGCAGCGTCGCCGTGCAGGCAAACCACGTCAGCAGCGGCGAGTCCCGGCACAGACCACGCCACCGCGCCGAAGTCGTTGATGACCTCGAAGCGCTCGAATCCCAGCAGAGCTTGAAGCTCGCGCCGCGAAAACGCCCAAGCGCGATTGGTCAGCTTGATCGCGTCGCCATCGACGGGGCAGGCCACCGCGAAGGCGGCCTGAGCCGGCGTCACGTCCATCTTCGAGAGATAGGCCTTGGCAGCCTGCTGCAGGCTGGCGAAGTCGCCGCAGGGCAGGGACTCGACGGCACGCAGCGTGATGCCCGGGGCCGCCAGATCCGTCAAGGCGAAGCGCGCATTGGTGCCGCCGATGTCGGCGACCAGCGCCGGGCGCTGCAGCGCAGTCACAGCCCGGTGCTGCCGTAGAGCGCGCAGGCGCCGTCTTCAGCGCAGTCGACGTGGTCACGAAAAATGGTGAACAGCTCACGGCCGCTGCCAAAGCGATTGCCCGACACGTCCATCGTGGCGGGCGTGCGGGCCTGCCATTCGGCCTCGGGTACGGCCACGTCGATGCGCGCCGCATCGGCATCAATGGTGATGAGGTCGCCGTCGCGAAGGCGCGCGATGGCGCCGCCAGAAAGGGCTTCCGGCACCAGATGGATGGCCGCCAGCACCTTGCCCGAGGCGCCGCTCATGCGACCGTCAGTGAGCAGAGCAACGCGCTGCCCGCGGTCCTGCAGCAGGCCGAGCGTAGGCGTGAGCTTGTGCAGTTCGGGCATGCCATTGGCCTTGGGGCCCTGACGCCGCACCACGGCCACGAAATCGCCGTCGAGTTCGCCGGCCTTGAAGGCGAGCAGCAAGTCGTCCTGATCCTCGAAGACTTTTGCCGGTGCAGTGATGCGGCGATGCTCAGGCGAGACCGCCGAGACCTTCACCACGGCACGACCTAGCGGGCCGGTCAGCAGTCGCAAACCGCCTTCGGCATCGAAGGGCTCCGCTACCGGACGCAGCACCTCGCGGTCACCGCTCGCGGTGGGCGGCTCGCGCCAAGTTAGGCGCGTGCCGTCCAAGTGCGGCTCCATGGCCTGTTGACGCAGGTCGCCGCCGTGAACGCAGAGCAAGTCGGGGTGCAGTAGCCCGGCCTCGATCAATTCGCGAATGACAAAGCCCAAGCCGCCCGCCGCGTGGAAATGATTTACGTCGGCCGAGCCATTGGGATACACACGGGCCATCAGCGGCGTGGCGCGCGACAGTTCGTCGAGGTCATCCCAAGTGATGCGAAGCCCCGCCGCGCGCGCCATGGCCACCAAGTGAATGGCGTGATTGGTCGAGCCGCCGGTGGCGGCCAAGCCAACCATGGCGTTGACGATGGCTTTCTCGTTGATGGTGTGGCCGATGGGACGCCAGTCGTCGCCGAGCGCGGTGACGCGCAAGGCCTGCTCCGCAGCGGCGACGGTGAGGGCATCACGAAGCGTGGTGCCCGGATTGACGAAGGCCGCACCCGGCAGGTGCAAGCCCATCACTTCCATCAGCATTTGGTTGCTGTTGGCGGTGCCGTAAAAGGTGCAGGTGCCGGCGCTGTGGTA
>JBBQIA010000014.1:0-14580 GCA_038324485.1 Lysobacterales bacterium | reverse complement strand
AAATCCGATTCGGGAATGCGCGGCAGTCTGTGGCGCTTGCGTGACAGCTTCGTGGCAGTGCGCGCTGAACCGTCACAAATGGAACCGGGTTGCCATGACCATCGGCACGGGCTGGACGTAAGGAGGCGGCGCAGCATCACCGCTCTTGGGCTTCGGCCCACACCTCCGAGCGTCCGCCCTTGAATACCCTCCGTCGCACCCCGCTTGCCATCGCCCTCGGCGCCATCGTCTTGGCGGCCTGCAGCAAAGCCCCTGAGGCGCCAAGCGCTGCGGCGCCGGAAGCTGCCCCAGCACAACTGGTCATCGACAACAGCCGCTTGCCGCCCCTGCCGGCCTTTGCCAGCAGCGACCTCGACCCGAACGTCCCCGCCTGCCAAGACCTCAATGCGCACGTGAATGGCCTGTGGCTGACGGCGAACCCGGTGCCGTCCGATCGCACCACTTGGGGCAGTTTTGAAATGCTCGCCGAGCGCTCCTTGGCGACGCAAAAACAGATCGTCGAAGCCGCGGCGAGCATGGCCAGTGCCGAAGGCACGCAGAAGCTGATCGGCGACGTCTGGGCGACCGGCATGGACGAAGCCGCCATTGAAGCCGCGGGCCTCACGCCGATTGCGCCGCTGCTGGCCAATATTGATGCGCTCGCAGCGCCGGCCGACCTGTCGGCCTACCTCCGGGCTGCCGCAGCCGAAGGATCCATGGACCTCGTGGGCTTCGGCGGCGAATCCGACTTCCAAGACAGTTCGAAGGTCATCGCCTACGCCAGTCCCGGCGGCTTGGGTCTGCCGGACAAGACCTATTACGAAGGCGACACTCACCTTGCGGAGCGCGAGGCCTATCAGGCACACATCGCCGCCACGCTGGTGCTGGCCGGGACTGATGACGCCACCGCAGCGACGCAAGCCGCCGCCGTGTTGGCCATCGAGACCGCCCTCGCCAAAGTCACCTACTCCAGCGAGGAACTGTCGCGCGACGTCTCGAAGTACTACAACTTGGTCAGCCTTGATGAGGCCAATGCGATCACGCCGTCCTTCGACTGGGGCGCTTTCTTCGACGCCAACGGCGTGGCGCGTCCCGCGCAGTTCTCGCTGTCGAACCCCGACTTCTTCAAGGCCCTCGACGGCCTGTTTGCCTCCGTGCCCGTCGACGACTGGAAAGCCTACTTTCGCTTCCACACCGTGGACGGCTTGGCGCCCTTCCTGCCCAAGGCCTTCGCCGATCAAAACTTTGCGTTTTATGGCAAAACCCTTCGCGGCCAAGAGCAGCAAAAGGACCGCTGGAAGCGCGTGCTCGATACCGTGAACGGCACCATGGGCGAGGCGCTCGGCGAGCTGTACGTCGACGTCGCCTTCCCCGCTGAAAGCAAGGCGCAGATGGAAGCTTTGGTGGCCAATCTTTCGGCCGCGCTGAAGTCGCGGATTGAAAACTTAGCGTGGATGACGCCCGAAACCCGCACCAAGGCGCTGGAAAAGTGGGCCAGCTTCACTCCGAAGATCGGTTACCCCGACACCTGGCGTGACTGGTCTGGCTTGAGCACCACGCGCGACAACTACGTGGGCAACATCCTCGCCGCCGCCAAGTTCAACCACGTCTATGCAATGGCGAAGATTGGCCAGCCCAAGGATCGCGGCGAGTGGGGCATGTCGCCGCAGACGGTGAACGCCTACTACAACCCGCTGATGAACGAGATCGTGTTCCCCGCCGCCATCCTGCAGCCGCCCTTCTTCGACCCCAAGGCCGATCCAGCGTTGAATTACGGGGGCATTGGTGCGGTCATCGGCCACGAGATGATCCACGGCTACGACGACCAAGGCTCGCGCTTCGACGCCAAGGGCAGCTTCGCCAATTGGTGGCAGCCGGCCGACGCCGAAGGCTTCAAGGGCAAGACCACCATGCTGGTTGAACAGTTCAACGCCTACGAGGCGCTGGCCGGCAAGAACGTCAACGGCAACCTGACCTTGGGCGAAAACATCGCCGACCTCGGCGGTCTAACGGTGTCGCACGCCGCCATGAAAGCCGCGGAAGGCGAGGGCTTTGTCGACCCGATGATCGACGGCATGACCCAAGAGCAGCGTTTCTTCAGCAATTGGGGTGCGGTGTGGCGTCGCAATTACACCGAGAAAGAAATGAGCGTCCGTTTGGTGACCGACGCCCACGCCCCGGCGCAGTTCCGTGCGAACGGCGCCCCCAGCAATATGCCTGCCTTTGCTGCAGCCTTTGGCTGTCAGGTTGGCGACCCGATGGTTCGGTCCGACGCCAAGCGCATCGCCATTTGGTGATGCGCGCTTAAGCGCGAATCGAAGCACCGTTTTCCGCCGGCCCCCTCGTGTCGGCGGACTTTGCGGCCCGGGCAACCCCCGGGCCGTTTTTATTTCGCAGTCGACGAGCGCAAGTGCAGACCCTCAACCTCGGACGCAGCGATCGTGCGAGCGCGCAGCGCGCTCAATCGCTGCGGATCAATGGCCTCACCCGATTCTTCATAGCCTGCCCATCCATCGCGACCTGCGGCCTTGGCCTCGTAAAGCGCTTCATCCGCCACGGCCACGGTGTCTTCCCAACCAAAGGCATGACGCTGTGCGGCCACAAGCGGCAGTGCCGCAAAGCCAATCGAGCAGCTGACGGTCAAGACTCGTCCGTGCCCCAGATCGAACGGCGTCGTCGTCATCGTGGCGCGAATGCGCTCGGCGATGCGCGGACCGTCTTCGCGATGCGCTCCGCGCGTTACGCCCAAGAACTCCTCGCCGCCCCAGCGCACCACGTGATCCGACTCGCGGAACACCGTGCGCAATCGCCGCCCCACTTCAATTAAGACCCGATCGCCCACCGCATGCCCGTGTTGGTCGTTGATGCGCTTGAAGTGATCGATGTCGATGAGAAAGAAAACCAAGTCATTCGCGCTATCGGGCGTTGGCGCTTCGCGGCCCATGTCAAAGCGTTTACGCAGCGCCATGGCCACGTCCGCATCAATGTGACGCCAAAGAAAGCGTCGGTTGTGCAAGCCGGTCAAAGGGTCGGTCAGACTCGCCAACTCCACCGCGCGATGGGCTTCGGCCAGCTCCTCATTCGCTGTCGCCAGCGCCGCAGTGCGGGCGTCGACCATGCGCTCGAGCGCTTCTGCCCTTGAACGCAGCACGCGCTGACGGGCGTGCACCGCAACCAGCACAATCGTCAGCACCGCCAGACCTAGGGCCACATGGAAGCCACGGTGCTGGTACCAAGTCGGAATGACCGAGACCTCAACGATCATAGGGGGCGTGGTCCAGTCGCCCGCCGCCTCGGCCACCTGCGCTTCGAAGCGGTACTGGCCCGGGCTCAGTCGGGTGAAGGTCGCCATCCGGTTCGCCGCATCCGTCACCACCCAGCGATCGTCCCAACCAAGCAAGCGGTGGCGATAGCGCAGCGCTTTTACGCCCTGATAGAGCGGTGCGGCCACTTCAATACCAAACCTCGAAACCCCATACGGCACGCGCAAGCGCGGCGGCGATTCCTCGGATTCGGACGAATCGAACAACACATTAGGCTCGCCCTCGATGGACGCGATGTCCGACAAGATCAAGCGCGGCAGCACGGCAGGCACGTCCAGCCCATCGCGGTCGGGCAAGACGAGAGTCAGGGCCTCGGTGCCGCCAAACACCAGTTCGCCACCCGGCAGCACAGCGGCCGAGCGCCGCGCATAGGGTGCGGCAGCCGCCCCTTGGTCCGAGCGATAAAGGCGCAGGGCAAGCGTGCGCGGCTCGATGCGCGCCAATCCGCGCGAGGTGCTCGCCCAGACCATCCCCCCGTGATCGATCACGATGGCCCCGATGCTGTTGCTCGGCAAACCCTTGGATTGATCGATGACGGCCCAGCTTGTGGGATTGTTGGCGGCCACCATCGGCGCCACGTAAATGCCGCCCGCCGACGTGCCGACCCAAAGTCGTCCGTGCCGGCCCAGCGCAAGCGTGGTGATGAAGTGCGCGTCCAAGCCGGACACCTCGACACGCGCGACGGGCCCCTCGGGCGAATCCAAACGCGATAAGCCACTCCAGGTCCCCACCCAAAGCGTGTCGGGGGTCGACAGCAGAGACGACACTCGACGTTCGCCGTCGGCGTTGGCCAGCACGTTCACCCCGGCATCCAGACGCGGCTGACCCGCCGCATCGAGGGGCAGACGCCAGAGTCCATCGGGACCGGACAGCCACCACGCGCCCTTCCACACCACGGCTGCGCTAGTGTACTGCGCACTGCCGCGCGCTACGGGCTGCAGCGGCTGCGAACGGCCGCGGGACGGCTGCACGTGCTCGGTGCGGCCATCGCTTCCCAGCACCCAGTGGTCGCCGCCCATCGAGGCAATCAGCTCCATTTTTCCGCCGGGCGCAGGACCTTGCGCCCAAAGCGCGGGCAAGGCTGCCTGCTCGGGATTCGGCACCCCGGGCCCAAGAAACTTCAGCTGCCCGGTCTCGGAGCCGGCCCACACGCCCTGCCCGCTAGGCCACAGCCCATGAGCCCGTGTGCGCGCCATCGGCTCGTCCGCGTTCGCCGGCAGGGGCACGTGCAGCAGTCGGCGCTGCGTTGGGCGGCTGAACTGCAGACCGCTGCTTGTACCCACCCAGGCTAGGCCGCGCGAATCGCGGAACAAGGACCACACGTTGTCGTCGGCAAGGCTGCCTTCGCTGCTGCGGTCGTGGCGCATGGTTCGCCACTGGCCGCGATCGGTATCCAGCGAAAACACGCCGTGGCCGAATTGCCCCACCCAGATCTGCCCCTCGTCCACTTCCGCCAGCGAAAAGACCCGCGGCGGGTCGCCCCCGGTGACGTCGGCGGGCCAAGGCCATGCCTTCGACGCACCATCTGGCCCGATTGAATACAGACCATCGCTGGCCGTGCCGACCCAGAGCCGACCGCGCCGATCAGTCGTGAGTGCCGCAATGCGTGCTCTCTCGACCGGCAAGGATTTCTCGATCCACGCAGGATCGCCCGAGGCCTCGCTGAGTTCGAACAGCCCGAAGGTTGTGCCCACCCACAGTCGACCATCGCGTCCCAAATGAAGCGCGTGCAATCGATTGGGGCCGGCCTCGGGAATCATGAGCGCGCGCATGTCGCCCTCGCCGCTCCACAGCAACACTCGGTCCACGGTGCCGAAATAAGCGCGAACGCCGGTGTTCGTCGCGGCCAGCGGAAATTGGATGAACTGGATGGGCGGCAGATCGCCGCCTAAGGGCACGGGCTCAAGCGCGGGTCGCGACGGCCAGCGCCGGTCCACCCGAAATAAGCCGTTCGCCGCACCGGCCCATAGCTCGCCGGAAGCGTCAGCCGCCACGGTTTGCAACACCGGGGATTCCTCCGTACTGGCACCCTCCGCCGCTCGAAGACGTGCTCGCACCAATCGGTAGCCGTCCCAACGCCACAGATCGGAACCCGTTAAGGCCCAGACCACGCCGTCGGCATCTTCCGCCATCGCCCGCGTGGGACCGTCCAAGACATCGCGCTGAGCGTCTACGGTCTCGAAACGCGGCTCATGAAGGGCGCGCCAGGCTTCGGTGCTGTCGGCGGGGCCGATGTTTGCGGCGAAGGCCAGCCCACTCGAAGCGAAAAACAGCCACAGCGCACGCAGCGCTCTGGGCGCCTCGGAACGCTGCGGTGTTGAAGGCAAAACGGAAATGGGAGACACAGGGGGCAGGCGATTAAAGCGATGCCCTGAGTATCCCGCAGTGCGGCGGCGCAGCACGGCCACATGCGGCGAACTCAGGTTAAACGCCGTGAAAACCCTTCAGTCTGTGACCGCATCGCAAGATTAGTGGTGCGCGTGCGCGTCGGCCGCGCCCTCACTCTCGGCTCCCTTCATCTCTGAGGGCATGCCGATCATGAAGTCGACAACCACTTCTTCGCCGCTCTCAAAGACCAGTGACACGGGCACCGTTTCGCCTTCCGTCCACGAACGCGAGACGTCAAAAAACATCATGTGCTGACCACCGGGCTGAAAGCTCGCCATGCCGTCTACGGCCAAGGCCACGCCGCCCACGATCGGACGCATCTGCATGACGCCATCGACGTCGACCATGTCGTGCAGCTCAACGCGACCTACGCCTTCGGCCTTCGCCGCAATCAGGGTCTCAGCCTGGGTGCTGTGGTTCATCAGATGCATGTAGCCCGCCGCCACGGTCGCGCCGGGCGCCAAGGGTCGCGACCACGGCTGGTGGGCCATCAGGCCGACGTGCGCAGAAGCGGCGTCGGTTGAAGCCTCAACAGGGGCGGCCGCATCGGTCACCGAAGCCTCCGGCGTCGCGGACTCAACAACGACGGGAGGCTCGGCCTGACAGCCGGCGAGAACAAGGGCAATGGCGGAGGCAAGCAAAACGCGCATGAGCAAGGTCACCAAGAAAGGAAGTGGGGAAAAAAGGGTCGCGAACCAACGGTGACGGCAACGCGAGCCCTACCAGTTTAGGTGTAGTCCAGCGGCTGCGCTTTGCCGCTAAACACGCGGTAGGCAAAGGCCGTGTAGCCAATAATGACCGGCAACACCACACAGGCACCGACGAAAATAATCATCAGCGATTCCGGCGCCGAAGCCGCCTGCCAGATGGTGATGCGGTCGACGACCAAGTACGGAAACAGGCTGTAGGCCAAGCCGTAGAAGGCCAGCAAGAAGATGCCGATGGCGCCGCCGAACGGCACCCACGCGCCGTATTCGTTGCCGTCCGCCAAGCGCGTAGGCAGACGCCGCAGGCTGCGGTCGATGATGAAAAACAGCACGGCTGTCGCCAAGGGCACCGGGGCCAGCACCACGATCCACGGCAGCGCGAACCACTTGTCGAAAATGCGCTCGGACAATAGGGGCGTGGCCAAGGACACGGCCGCCACGCCCAAGGCCGTCAGCCACAGGCTGGCGCGCGCCCAGCGCACCGCGTTCTGCTGCAGCTCGCCCTCGGTTTTGATAATCAGCCAGCCCGCCCCCAGCAGCGCATAGCCGGCCACCAGACACATGCCGATCAATACGCTGAACGCGAAGGCTCCCCAGCCGCCCTCAAAGCCCATTACCAGTTGACCCAGCATGTAACCCTGCGAGAGCGTCGCGATCACCGAGCCGGCGTAGAACGCGCGATTCCACGCGTCTTTGTGATGCGCCTTGGCCTTCACTCGAAAGTCGAAGGCCACGCCGCGAAGCGTCAGCCCCAGCAGCATCAGCGCAACGGGCAAATACAGGGCCGTCAGGATGGCGCCGTGCGCCATCGGAAAGGCCACCAACAAGATGCCAACGCCGAGCACCAACCACGTCTCGTTGGCATCCCAGAACGGTCCGATGGACGCAACCATGCGGTCTTTGTGCTCGTCCGAGGCGCGGCGCATCAGCACGCCAACGCCCAAGTCGTAGCCGTCAAGAATGACGTAGGCAATCATCGCCGCACCCATCATCACCGTGAAGGCCACTGGCAGCCATCCGGCCGGTGTCGACAGGTCAGGAACCGTCGTCACCAAAGCGCCGATCATTGCGCTGCTCATCTCAGGCTCCCTCGGCCGTCAGGCCGGGTTGCGCGTCGGAAAACGGCACCACGCCCGGGCCTTCGGCGCGCGGCGTTTCCACTCGTTCGCCCGCCTTGCGCGCCATGTAAAAGACCACGCTGATGTAGGCCGCCAGCAAAAAGGCGTACAGCACCAAATAGCCCGCAAGGGTCAGCGCGATCATCGGGCCCGGCACCGAACTGGCGGCCTCCGCCGTCGTCAGCACGCCCTGCACCAGCCAAGGCTGACGGCCAATTTCGGTGGTGTACCAGCCCGCCAACACCGCGCCCCAACCGGAGAACGCCATCAGCACCAAGGTGCGGGCCAGCCACGGCGTCGGCGTACCGCGACGCTTCAGTACCCAAGCACCCCAGAAGCCCACGGCCAGCATGGCCATGCCAATGCCCACCATGATGCGGAAGGCCCAAAACACCGGTGCCACGGGCGGATGCATGCCCTCAAATTCATTCAGCCCCTTCAACTCGCCGTCCGGGTCGTGGGTCAGGATGAGCGACGCCAGCTTCGGAATTTCCACCGCGAAGTGAGTGGTGCGAGCCTCCTCATCGGGGAAGCCAAACAGCACCAGCGGCGCGCCGCGCTCAGTCTCCCAAATCGCTTCGATGGCAGCGATCTTCTGCGGCTGATGCTCGAGCGTGTTCAGGCCATGGAAGTCGCCCAGCACGATCTGCACCGGGATCAACAGCGCACCCATGAACACGCCCGTGCGCATCGCCGCGAGCACCGCCGGCGCCCGGTCACCGCGCAGCCAGCGGTATGCGGAAATACCGGCCAGCAGAAAGCCCACCGTCAAGAACGAAGCGACGAACATGTGGCTGAAGCGCCAGGGCAGCGACGGATTGAACACAATCGCCATCCAGTCGGTTGCGTGCACCACACCCTCGCGCAGCTCGAAGCCCGCCGGCGTGTGCATCCACGAGTTCAGCACGATGATCCAAAACGCCGACATCGTGGTGCCGAAGGCGACCAAGAACGTGGCGAGCGTGTGGATGCGATTGCCCACACGCTTGAAGCCGAACAGCATGATGCCGAGGAAGGTGGCTTCTAAGAAGAATGCGGTCAGCACCTCGTAAGCCAGCAGGGGGCCGGCCACGTTGCCAACGCGCTCCATAAAGCCGGGCCAGTTCGTGCCGAACTGAAAGCTCATGGTGATGCCGCTCACCACGCCCAGAGCGAAGGACAGCGCGAACACCTTCACCCAAAAGCCGTAAGCGTCCATCCACTTGGCGTCTTGGGTGGCCGAAAACCGCCACTTGAAGAACAGCAGCACCCAGCCCAGCGCAATCGTGATGGTGGGAAACAGAATGTGGAAGCTGATGTTGGCCGCGAACTGAATGCGCGCCAGCAGCAGGGGGTCAAGAGACTCAAACATGGGGCTTGCCTCCAATGAATCGGTCACGGGCGTCGAGCAGCTTTCCTACCTTCTTACCGAGCTTCATCAGCTCGACAAGGCGCTCTTCATCCATCGCTCTCACCTCTTCGAACCAGCCTGTGGTCAGTTCGATCAGGTCGTGCATTTCGCGCATGCGATCTTGGGCATGGCGTTCGGTGGGATCGGTCGGCGCTTCCAGCAGGGCGTCGCGAAGCATCGACAGGGTCGGGTCCACCTCGCGTTTTCGGCGTTCCTCGGCCAAGGTCTGAAAGATGGCCCAGACGTCTTCGGGGGCCGAAAAGTACTCGCGTCGATCGCCGGGCAAGTGCTGCAGGCGAACCAATCGCCAGCTCTGCAGTTCTTTCAGCCCCATGCTCACGTTCGAGCGGGAAAACGCCAAAGCCTCGGCTATTTCGTCCGCATTCAAGGCCCGCGGGCTGACGAACAGCAGGGCATAAATCTGCCCCACGGTGCGGTTAATGCCCCAGCGGCTGCCCATTTCACCAAAGTGCAGAACGAAGCGTTGAACGAGGGGCTGAAGCATGGGGTTCTCGAACTTTCAGGAATTACTGAAAGTTTAGCCATGCCATGAATGCGCGGCGTGAAAATCCCACTGAACCGACCGGGTCCGGGCGCATCCGTCCGGGTCGCGCCCTTGGGGCCGCAGGGGCGTAAACTTACGCCCCCACGTTTTGCGGTCTGCTCATGCGCCTGTTTCTGTTGCCTGTTGCCCTCGTCGTTCTGGCCACCACCTCGGCCAACGCTCAAAACCGCGCTAGCCGACCGGCACCTGTTGCCGCCGCCTGCGTCGATTTCCAAGCACACAGCAATCACTCGTGGCTGCAGGCCAACCCGGCATCGTCCGCCCAGCCCGAGCGAAGCCGCTTAGCGCAGATGAGCGCAGAAGCCGAGCAGCGCCAGGTCGCTCTGCTCGACGCCGCCACGCGCGCCCCGCAAAACGATTTGGAGCGCGTGCTGGGCGCCTTCTGGGCCGCCGGAACTAACGAAGCCGCGCTGGACGCCGGCAGCGCGGCCGCCGTTCAAAAGGTGCTGGCGCCGCTGGCGCAACTGCGTCGCGCTCGCGACCTATCTAAGGTGAGTGCCGACTTTCATGCGATGGGTCTGTCGCCGATGGTCGAGTTCGTGCGGCTCGACAGCGCGAACGGCAGCCGCGATCTGATCGGCGCCGTGCCCGCCCCGCTGGGCTTGGGCGATCCGGCGTTCTACACCAGCGCCGAGGCCGAGGTTCGCGCCCTCCTGGGAAAATACCGCAGCTATGTGGAAGCCGTGCTGCGCGCCTCCGGGCTGCCTGAGGCGGATGTGACGCCGGCCTCGGAAGCCATCCTGCAGATTGAAATTCAACTGGCCACCGCACTTTCCGGCGAAGCCGCCAGCAGCCGCAGCGACGACACCCTGCGCGCACAGGACCGTCGCTACCTCGCGCTCGGTTTCGGCGACCTGCTCAAGCGTCTGGGCAGCGACACCACGAATCTGGTCATTGTTCGTCCGGCGTATTTCGCCACGCTGTCGCAGATCGCCGCCGACCGCGACCCGCGTCGATTGCAGTGGTATCTGCGCTTTCGCGTGCTGAACCGCTTGGCACCGGAACTGGGTGCCGCGTTCCGCAGCGCGCACGGCGGTTTCTTTTCTCAGACCCTGCAAGGGCTGCCGGCCGCGCCAACGCGCGTCGAGCACATGAATATCCTGCTGCGCCGCCACCTGGGCGCCGTCAACGATGCCGCGTTCACCGCGCGCTACGCGCCGGAAGCACAGCGCAGCCGCGCCGAGTCCGTGGCCTCGGCCGTGCGCAAGGCCGCCGTCGACATGGCCACGCGTGCCGGTGACGCCGCCGCAGCGAAAGCCTTTGGCGATGCCCGCATCGCCATCGCCGAACTGTCGGCCGGCAGCGACGACGTCTCGGGGCTGACGCTGGCCGCCGATGACCACGTCGGCAATCTGCTGGCGCTGTGGGCAGGTCGCGAGACGCGCACGCTCAAGAACTTGCCGCTCGCGGTGGAAGCGAATCCGGCGCAACTGCCCACCGTGCGCTGGTCGCCAGATAGCGCGACGCTCATCGTTAGTGCCGCCGCTCTCGCGCCGCCCTTGCTGGCGGAGGGTCTTCCGGCCATTTCGGCAGCGGACTTCGGTGGCTTCGGCGCTTTGGTCGGCCACGAGCTCTCGAAAGCCGCGGCGGCCGGCAATCGCGGCGCCGCGCTGGGCCCCTTATTCAACGGCCTACAGCCGGTTCCTGGCCTGCGCGTAGACGGGGCACGCACCCTGCCAATGAATCGCGCCGACCTCGCGGGCGTCGAATTCGCTTGGGCCGCATTCCAAACCGCGCAGCCGCAGGCCGATGCCAACGCCAAGAAGGCCTTCTTCGCGGCATGGGCCGGCCTCTGGGCGAAAACACAAACGGTCGAGGCCCTGCGTCGTGAGGTGCAAACCTCGCCCTTCGCGCCCTCGACGCTGCGCGTCAATGCCGTGCTCTCCCAGACGCCGGCCTTCGCCGAGACCTACGGCTGCCGCGCCGGCCAAGCCATGCGTGCGGCCAACCCGATTGTGGTGTGGCGCTAATGGCACTCGTACCCGGTCAACGCTGGTTCTCCTCGGCCGAGCCCGAACTCGGTCTCGGCACCGTCATCCGCATTGCCGGCCGCAGCGTGCAGATCGTGTTTACCGCATCCGGCACGCTGCGCCAGTACTCGCTGGAAGCCGCGCCGCTGGTGCGCGCCGTCTTCCGCATTGGCGATCGCGTGCGCGTCGACACCCGCGAAATCGTCGTCGAGACCGTCGAAGATCGCGACGGCATCGTTTGGTACACCGCCGGCAGCGAAAGCTTCATGGAAGGCCAGCTGGATGCCGAGCAGCCGGTGTCGAAAGCCGACCAGCGCCTCATCAGCGGCCGCATTGATCGCCACGATCAATTCGTGCGCCGCGGCCGCGCGCTCGACCTACGCGCTCATGCTCGCCGGCATCCCGGCTGGGGCGTGCTCGGTGCGCGCATCGATTTGATTCCGCATCAGCTTCGCGTCGTCGAAACCGCCGCCGCGCGCCGCCATCCGCGCCTGCTGCTGGCCGACGAAGTGGGCCTGGGCAAAACCATCGAAGCCTGTGCGATTGCCGCGCAACAAATCGCCAGCGGTCGCGCTAAGCGCGTACTGGTGCTCACGCCAGAAAGCCTCGTCAACCAATGGTTTGTCGAGCTGCTGCGGCGCTTCAATTTGCCCTTCGCGATCTACGACGAAGAGCGCTGCGAAGCGCTCGAAATGAGCGAGCCCACGCGCAATCCGTTTGAAGACGAGCAGCTGGTTCTGGCCTCGGTGGATTGGCTGTCCGAGCACGACAAGCGCATGAAGCAGCTGGTCACTGCCGGCTGGGACTTGCTGCTGGTCGATGAAGCGCATCACCTGATCTGGACCACCGAGTTCGAGAGCGCCGGCTACACGCTGGTGGCCGCGCTCGCAAAGCGCGTTCCGGGTCTGCTGCTGCTCACCGCTACGCCCGAGCAACTCGGCCGCGGCGGCCACTTTGCGCGCCTGCGCTTGCTCGACCCGGCGCGCTACACCGACCTGCCCTCCTTCCTCGCCGAATCCGATCGCTTTGTCGCGCTGTCGGCGCTGGCCGAGCGAGTACAGGACGGCGCGGCCGAAGCCGGCGACACCGAGATGCTGGCCGAACTCTTCGCCAGCGATCCGGAATGGCTGTCTGCCACGCTGGCCGCGATTGCCTCCGGCGACGAGCCCGCGCGCGACGCCCTGCTCGACGCCTTGGTCGATCGCCACGGCACTGGACGCGTGATGGTGCGCAACCGCCGCGCTGCCGTCGGCGGCTTCCCGAAGCGCATCGCACACATCGATCTGTTGACGGCCCCGGAAGACGCCGCCCTGATGGGCCGCCTGCGCGCCGAGTTCGCCTTCGAAGTCGGCGATCTCGACGAAGAGCCGGTGCACGACTATGCGAAAGACCCACGTCTGGACTGGCTGCTGGAAACGCTTAATGCGCTGTCCGGCGAGAAAGCCCTGATCGTCTGTCGCTCGCGGGCGAAAGTTCAGGCGCTGGAGGAAGGCCTGCGCCTGCGCTGGGGCCATCCGGTGGCGCGCTTCCATGAAGTCATGAACATGCTGCAGCGCGACCGCAACGCCGCGTTCTTTGCCGACCCGGACGGCGCCAGCGTGCTGGTCGCGTCTGAGGTCGGTGCCGAAGGCCGCAACTTCCAATTCGCCCAGCATTTGATCCTCTGGGATCTGCCCCTGCATCCCGACATGCTCGAACAGCGCATCGGCCGTCTGGACCGCATCGGCCAGCCGGGCGACGTGCACCTGCACGCCGCGGCGGTCGCCGGCAGCGCGCAAGAAGTGCTGCTGCGCTGGTATCACGAAGGCCTCGATGCCTTCCGCGCCGTGGTGCCGGATGGCCGCGAACTGCTGCGCCGCTGCGTCGATGAGCTGGTGGCGCTGGCCGAGGCCGACCCCATTGGCCGGGAGCCCGCCGTCGAACAATTGCTGGACGACACCCGAGCCGCGCATGCCGAGTTGTCGGAGCAAATCGCCCGCGGTCGCGATCGCTTGCTCGAGCGCGCCAGCCAGCGCGCCGATAGTGATGAGCTGTGTGCCGCATTGGCCGCCGACGACGCCGACATCGCCACGCAGGACGCTCTGCTCGGCCTGCTGGAAGCCTTCGGCATTGAAACCGAAGCGCTCGGCGAAGGTCGCATCTTGCTCGACCCCGAATACCTGTCGGTGGATGGGTTTGATGCGCTTAAGGGCGGCGCCCGTGAGGCCACGTTTGATCGTCGCTTGGCCCTTGCCCGCGACGACCTGCTCTATTTGCGTGCCGACCACCCGATGGTGCTGGGCGCGCAAGACCTGATGCTGTCGTCCGAGCTTGGCAACGCCACCCTGCTGATCGACGAAACCCTGCCACCGCGCACCGCGCTGTTGGAGGCCGTCTACGTGCTCGAATGCATCGCCGATGAGTCGCTTAACATCGCGCGCTTTATGCCGCCGACGCCGCTGCGCGCCACCGTCGACACCCGCCTACAGCGGCGCGACGACTTCGTGCCGGACGCCGACTCCGTGGCCAAGGCCGGCGATCGCCAGTTCGACCTTTCGCCCATGCGCAAAGTACTGAATGGTTTGGTGCCGCCGATGCTGGGCGCCTGCGAAACCTCGGCCCGACGCGACGCGGCCAGCTTGATCGCTCAGGCTGCCGAAACCGCCAGCCTGCGGCTCGACCGCGAGTTGGAACGGCTGGAGGCCTTGGCGAAGGTCAATCCGGCGGTGCGCGAGTCGGACGTGCAGGCCCTGCGCGACGAGCGCGATGCCGTGATGGCGGCCCTACCCGGTTCACGACCGCGCCTCGACGCCCTGCGCTTGATCACCAGCCCGGATTTCCTGCTGCTGCGACGCTAAGTCGCAAAACGCCGCCCTCGACGGGGCGGCGTGATGGCCTTCGTTCGCCGCTTTAGCGCACGGAACGCAGGGGACGGCGACGGCCAAACGGCGGGTCGCCGCGCCAGTAGCGGAACATCAGCCAGCCACCGAGCATCCCGCCCAGATGGGCGAAGTGCGCGATGCCGCCGAAGCCCGACAAGCCCATCAGAATCGAGATGCCGGCGAGGATCATCACGAAGTACTTCGCCTTGATCGGAATCGGGGGAATCAGAAGCATCAGGCGCTGCTCGGGGAACAGCATGCCGTAGGCCAGAAGCAGGC
>JBBQIA010000013.1:0-14649 GCA_038324485.1 Lysobacterales bacterium | reverse complement strand
TCCGACGCGGTCATTGCCGCCCTCCATAAGAAAGTCGGTGACACCGTTCGCCGCGACGAGAATCTGGTCGACCTCGAGACCGACAAAGTGGTGCTCGAAGTGCCGTCCACCGTCGATGGCGTGATCAAGGAGTTGAAGGTCAAGGTGGGCGATACGGTCAACTCCGACCAGCTGCTCATCATCGTCGAGGAAGGCGCGGTGGCTGAGGCCCCGAAAGCCGAAGCGCCCAAGGCAGAAGCCACGAAAGCCGAAGCGCCAGCCGCTGCAAAAGCCGCTGCGCCTGCTCCGACCGCAAAGTCTGACGCCGCCGTGCCGCCGGGCGCCGCGTTCTTCGCCGCGCAGAACGGCATTAACCCCGCCGACGTGTCCGGCACCGGCCGTCGCGGCATGGTCACCAAGGAAGATTTGGTCAACGCTGCGAAGGGCGGCGGCCCGCGCCCGGAAGAGCGGGTGCCGATGACGCGCATGCGCAAGCGCATCGCCGAACGAATGATGGAGTCGAAGAACTCGATCGCCATGCTCACCTCGTTCAACGAAGTGAACCTGCGCGAAGTGATGGCCATGCGCAAAGCGCAGGGCGAGGCCTTCGAGAAAGCCAACGGCATCAAGCTCGGCTTCATGAGCTTCTTCGCCAAGGCCGCAGCGAACGCGCTGCAGCGCTTCCCGGCGGTCAACGCCTCGGTCGATGGCGACGACGTGATCTATCACGGCTACGCCGACATCTCGATCGCCGTGTCCACCGAGAAAGGCCTGGTGACGCCGGTGCTTCGCAACGTCGAGCGCATGGGTTTCGCTGACGTGGAAGCTGGTATTGCCGCTTACGCCAAAAAAGCGCGCGACGGCAAGCTCGGCCTCGACGATCTGCAGGGCGGCACGTTCACCATCACCAACGGCGGCACCTTTGGGTCGCTGATGAGCACGCCAATCGTCAACCCGCCGCAGTCAGCGATTCTTGGCATGCACGCCATCAAGGAGCGCCCGATCGCCGAGAACGGCCAGATCGTGATCGCGCCGATGATGTACATCGCGCTGAGCTACGACCACCGCATCATCGACGGCAAGGACGCGGTGCAGTTCTTGGTGGACATCAAGAATCAGCTTGAGAATCCGCACCGCATGCTGCTCGGCCTGTAAGGAGCCCACCATGAGCGAGACCCAAGAGTTCGACGTTGTCGTGATTGGTGCCGGCCCCGCCGGTTACCACGCGGCCATCCGCGCGGCGCAGCTTGGCCTGAAAGCGGCCTGCATCGACGCGGCCCTCGGCAAAGACGGCAAGCCCGCACTGGGCGGAACCTGTCTGCGCGTGGGCTGCATCCCGTCCAAGGCGCTGCTGGATTCCAGCCGTCAGTGGTGGAACATGGGCCACCTGTTCGGCGAGCACGGCATCACCACGTCCAAAGCGGCCATCGACATCCCGACGATGATCGGCCGCAAAGACAAGATCGTGAAGCAGTTCACCGGCGGCATCGCGGCGCTGTTCAAGGCCAACAAAGTGACGGCGTTTTACGGCTTCGGTCAGCTGCAGGCCGACCGCAGCGTGTTGGTGAAGCAGCACGACGGCAGCGAAGTGCGGCTGACGGGCAAAAACATTATCCTCGCCGCCGGCTCGGATTCGATCGAGCTGCCGTTCGCGAAATTCGACGGCACCCACATCGTCGACAACATCGGCGCGCTCGATTTTGAAGACGTACCGAAGCGCCTGGGCGTGATCGGTGCAGGCGTCATCGGCTTAGAACTTGGCAGCGTTTGGAGCCGTTTGGGCGCCAAGGTCACGGTGCTCGAAGGCCTGCCGGACTTCCTCGCCATCATCGACCGCGACGCCGCCAAGGTGGCGCTGAAAGAATTTACCAAGCAGGGCCTCGACATCCGCCTCGGCGCCAAGTGCACCAAGACCGAAGTCAAAAAAGGCGAAGTGCACCTGAGCTACACCGACGCCAAGGGCGACGAAACTCTCGTGTTCGACAAGTTGCTCGTGGCCGTCGGCCGCAAGGCCGCCAGTAAGGGTCTGTTGGCCGAAGGCACCGGCGTGCAGCTGGATGAGCGCGGCCGCATCGTCGTCGACGATCACTGCGCCACCGGCGTCGAAGGCGTCTGGGCCATCGGCGACTGCGTGCGCGGGCCGATGCTGGCGCACAAGGGTTTCGAAGAAGGTATCGCCGTTGCCGAACTAATCGTCGGCCTACCCGGCCACGTCAACTTCGACACCATTCCGTGGGTGATTTATACGGAGCCGGAGATTGCGTGGGTCGGCAAGACGGAAGAACAGCTGAAGGCCGAGGGCGTGCCCTTCAAGACGGGCACCTTCCCCTTCGCGGCCGTCGGTCGTGCGGTGGCGATGGGCGAGCCGGCGGGCTTCGTCAAGGTCATTGCGCACGAGGAAACCGACAAGGTGCTCGGCATGCATCTGGTCGGTGCCAACGTCTCGGAGCTGGTGCACGAAGGTGTGTTGACTATGGAATTTCATGGCGCCGCCGACGACCTGGCCCGCATCTGCCACGCGCATCCATCGATGAGCGAAGCGGTGCACGACGCAGCGATGGCCCTGCACAAGCGCGCGATTCATAAGGTCAACTGATCGCGAGATCCCATCCAACATGATCCCAAGTCGCTTTCCCGCCTTTCGTATCCACAACGACGATGCCGGATACCGCGCCGGCGTCGAAGACATCGGTGTGGACACGCTCTCGCCGGGCGAGATCGTCATCAAGACTGCCTACTCGTCGGCGAACTACAAGGACGCCCTAGCCGGCACCGGCGAAGGCAAGATCCTTCGTCGTTTCCCACTGGTCGGCGGGATCGATACCGCCGGTCACGTTGTGCAAAGCCGCGACCCCGCGTTCAAAGAAGGCGACGCCGTGCTGTGCACCGGCTGCGGGCTGTCGGAAACGCGCGACGGCGGCTATGCCGCTTACGCTCGCCTAGAGTCGGAGTGGGCCATTCCCCTGCCCTCCGGCCTGTCGCTGCGCGAAGCGATGATCCTCGGAACCGCGGGATTCACCGCCGGGCTCGCCCTGCTGCGCATGGAAGAAAATCGCCAACATCCCAGCCTCGGCCCGCTGGCGGTCACCGGCGCCAGCGGCGGCGTTGGCAGTCTGGCGATCGCCATCTTTTCGAAAGCCGGCTACGCCGTGCACGCCATCAGCGGCAAAGCCGAGCAAGCGGACTGGCTGCGTTCCCTTGGCGCGACCGAGGTCTTGAGCCGCGAGTCCTTGTCAACCACGCGCCCGATGGATTCGGTGCGCTTTGGCGGCGGTCTCGACAACGTTGGCGGGCCCATGCTTCACGCCATGCTGGCCCAGACCGCACCCTACGGAAACGTCGCAACCGCGGGCCTTGCGGCGACGCACGACCTGCCCACCACGGTCATGCCCTTCATCATTCGCGGCGTGTCCCTGCTTGGCGTGGCCTCCGCCGGTACCGCCCGCGACTTGCGCGACGCGGTTTGGGCGCGCCTTTCGTCGGCATGGAAGCCCGCTCATCTGGACAGCATCGCGACCCGCGAAGTCGACTTGCATGGCCTTCCCACCGTGTTTAGCGACATGCTGCGCGGTGGATCGCGGGGGCGCACCCTCGTCCGTCTGTAGACCTGTCTGGCAGGATGTGACCTCGGCCTTGCCCATCCGGCGCCACAGGCGCTTACAATCAGCCCGGAATCACCGGAGATATCCATGGCACGTATTTTGATCGTCGACGACTCGCCGTCGCAGCTCGTCAGCATGAAACGCATCGTCGAGAAGCTCGGCCACGAAGCGATCACCGCCGAAGACGGCGCCAGCGGCGTTGAGGTCGCGAAAGCCGAGCGCCCCGACCTGATTTTGATGGACGTCGTGATGCCGAACCTCAACGGGTTTCAGGCCACTCGCGCCATTTCGAAAGACCCCGACACCGGACACATCCCGATCATTTTGGTGACCACCAAAGATCAGGAAACGGACAAAGTGTGGGGCATGCGCCAAGGTGCGAAGGCTTACATCACCAAGCCGTTCACTGATGTGCAGCTGACCGCCGCGATCCAAGCCGCCATCGGCGCCTGAACCTTCGCCTCAGCCTGATCGCAGCGCATGAAAAAGCCCCGCCTTAGCGGGGCTTTTTTTTGGCTGAAGCCATCGGCAAGGACGTCGCGATTCCTTCTACACCACACCACCGAAAGCCAAAGCCATTTGTCGATACAGCGACCGCTGCGCTTCGTTCTCGGGCTTCGGCGCGGTGATTTCAATCTCGATGATTTGATCGCCGGGTGGCGTTCCGGGCAGGCCGCGGCCCTTTAGACGCAGCTTCTTGCCCGCATCCGAATCTTTCGGAATCGTGACCTCGACGGAACCGCCCAAAGTCGGCACGGTCGCGACGGTGCCAAGCACGGCATCCCAAGGCGCAACGGGAAGGATGTGCAGAATGTTTCGGCCGTCGACTTCAAACTGCGCATGCGGCGCGTATTCGATCTCCAAAAGCAGATCGCCGCCACCGGCGGCCTTGCCGGCCATGCGAATCACTTGGCCCGGCCGAATGCCCACAGGCACCTTGACGTCGAACTCGCGACCATCGATATCAATGCGCTGGGATCCACCAGCGAACGCCACTTCCAAGCCAATGCGCAGCGTAAAGCGCTGATCACCGCGCGGCGCGGCGGAGCCTCGCCCTGCCGAAGCAGGTCGCTGCGGCTGCCGGGCTCTGGCACCGAAGACGGCTTCAAAGAAGTCGCTAAAGCCACCTGGTCCGGCGCCGGCACCCTGCCCCGGCTGGCCATAGCTGCCATAGCCGGGCGGCGGGCGAAACTCAGCGCCGGGGCGATAGCCGCCTGCACGCAGGGCGTCGTACTCCTTCCGCTTTTCGCTATCGCGCAACACTTCATAGGCCTCATTGATGCCCTTAAAGCGATCCTCTGCGCCCTTTTCTTTGCTGACGTCGGGATGGTACTTGCGCGCCAAACGGCGAAACGCCTGCTTGATCTCGGCGTCACCGGCGGTCGATTCGACGCCCAGCACGGCGTAATAGTCCTTAAATTCCATCCATCCAGCTTAACGAAAGGACCGCCCAAGGCGAAGCGGCGAAATGCAACGAGGCCGTCACTCGTGGCCGCTACACTTAACCCCCTTCTCCACACCCTAAGGCCATGCCCATGACCATCGCGATTGGCGACACCCTCCCGAAAGCCACCTTGAACATGCTGAAAGACGGCGTGCAGGCCGTCGACACCCACGAGTTGTTCGGCCAAGGCAAAGTGGTGATCTTCGCCGTACCCGGCGCGTTTACCCCGACCTGTTCGGCAAAACATTTGCCGGGCTATGTCGAGAAGCTCGAAGCCTTCAAGGCGCGTGGCATCACCGTGGCTTGCATCTCGGTCAATGACGTATTCGTGATGGACGCTTGGGCCAAGAGCCAGAACGTGCCGGAAACGCTGCACATGCTGGCCGATGGTAATGGCGGATTCGTGCAGGCCATGGGCTTGGAAATGGACGCCACCGCCTTCGGCATGGGCGTTCGCGCCAAGCGTTTCGCGCTGTACGCCGAAAACGGTGTGGTGAAGCAGCTGCACGTCGAAGCGCCGGGCGAGTTCAAAGTCTCGGCCGCGGAGTACGTGCTGGAACACCTTCCGGCCTAAGCCGTTTGCGCTGCCCCCGACGCTGATCGTGGGGCAGTCGGCGTAAACGTGCGGCGCTCTAGGCGTCGCCACAGACTGACTGCGCCGTCCTTACTCCGCCGTCGCGTCGCTGTCCTGACGCACCGAGGGCAGGCCAGACGCCAGTCGCGTCGCCGCCGCCACCCGGCGTGCTGGCAGCATGTGCAGCACCATATCGGCCATGTCCAAACCAAAGCCGCGGCTCTGCGAGCGCGTCATAGCGGCGAGGTCCACGTCCACATAGCCCATCGGTTGGCCCTCGGCATCGAAGGCCAAACCCGGCATGCCGTCCACCAGCAGCGAGCGACGCGGCACGCGGGTTTCGCCGAGGATCATGCCCGGGCGCACCAAGGGCACGGCGCCCCACTCGTCTGACGTACGCAACAGCGTGTAGAACACGCGCCCCGGCTCGGGCTGCGAGAGGGTCTCGAAGTCGATAAACGGCTGACCGCTGGCGTCACGAACGCGCAACCAAGCCAAGCCGAGTTCCGTATCGCGGGTCACGAGGTCGGCTGCACGCCACTCGTCTGAGCCCGGCAAGCGCACGCGAAATTCGCTGGAGTTGGCGACGATCGGGCCCGCTGCCGTGTTGCGCTGATTCAAGGCGCTCATGTCGAAGCTTACCGCGCGCGCCGACACGAGCACCAAGCCGTCTTGCCCCACCAACACGCCCTGCGTGCGGTCTTCGTTGCGCTGCTCTTGGCCGTTGGCCGACAAGGTAATGACGTACTTAACCGAGACCACGGTGGACGAGCGTTGATCCACCAAGCGCTGATAGGTGTCGGTGTAATCGCCGCGCAGATTGCCGGCCGGGCTGGCGTCCACCGAGCGAGGCATGAGCATGGCGAGGCCGAGCAGGCCGACACAAAGCGTGACGCCGAAACGAAGCGGGAAGCGCATCAAAGAGTCTCCGGAATCCAGCGGCGTTCAACGTGCACGATGCGCGTTTCGCCACGGCGAATAATTTCAAAGGGAATGCGTTCGAGCGCTGCCACGGCCGAGCGCAGCGCCGGACGAAGCGCGTCGAGCGTGTCGATGCGGCGATCGCCAATGCGAACGAGCACGTCGCCGGCCTGAAGGTGCGCGAGGCCGGCGGCACCGCCGCCCTCCACCACTTGCACCAAAACGCCGGCTTGATCGAGCGGCAGTTCGCGCTCGACACGATCAAAGAAACCCATTTCGCGGAACTGCGCACGCAACAATGACACCTCGGTGCCGCGCAAGCCCGCCACCGGCACCGGCGACGCGGCCAGCGTGACCGTCCAACGCTGCGGCGCATCGCCGCGCAGGCCTTCAAACACGGCCGTATCGCCAATCTCGCGCTCGCGCACGCGCTGGTCGAAGAGCTCCGGGCGCGAGTCGTTGAGCGCGTCGAGCACTTCGCCGTCGAGCGTGGTCAGTACGTCACCGACCTTCGCGCCTGCCGCGCCGAGTGCGCTGCCCGGATACAGTCGCGTAATGCGGAATCCGGCGCTGGGCAGCCCCAGCGCTCGCGCCAGCGAATCGGGGATGGGCTGAACTTCGACGCCCACCCATGCTTTCGGCAGCTCGGGCAAGGGATTGCGCGTGCGGTCACCCCAGACGGGCGTCAGGGCCGAGACGCGGCGCTCGCCGCTGGAGACGTATTCGACGACCACGGGCTTTGCCGGGCTCTGGCTCGCGCGATGGACGTCGAGGTCGGCCAAGCTCGACACCGGACGATCATCCAACTTGGTGATCACCGCCCCGGCTGGCAAAGGCGGACGTGCCGTGGCCGCGGGACCGCCAGCGCGCAGGCTGGTCACCAGCAGGCCTTGTTCAACCTGAAGCCGACGTCGCGCGCTCATGTCGGCCGTCAGCGTCTGCACCGCGATGCCAAACGGCGTAAACGCCGCCGAGTCGCCACGCGCTGGGGTTTCCCGCTCAGGCACCACGGTCACGCTGCGGGTCTGGCCCATCGCGCTCACCTGCATGGTGACGCCGGTGCCGGGAGCGAGTTCCGCGAAGCGACGCTGCACGGAAGGCACATCAACGGCCTGTGGCGCATCGAGGGCGACGCCGTCGATCGACAGCAAGCGATCACCGGGTTTCAAGCCGGCCTTGTCGCCGGGGCTGTCGCGCTCGACGGCATTCACCAGCACGCCGCGGGTTTCGCCGCTGCCGCGCAGCGAACGCAAGCTCACGCCCAGCCGACTGCGCCGGACTTCGCCGTGCTCGATCAACTGCTTTACCACGGCTTTTACGTCATCGGCGGGAATCGCAAAAGCCAAATCGCCGCCAAACATCATGCCGCGCGTATTGACGCCGACGATCGTGCCGTCGAGATCGACCAAGGGGCCGCCCGAGTTGCCCGGCGCGATGGCGGCGTCGTGCTGAATCCACGCGTAGTAAAGGCCCGTCGGCGAATCGGCATCGAGCCGGTCTTCGTAGTCGGCCTCGTCTTCAAACAGCGACACCAGCAGGCGGAGGGGATTATTCACCACGCCCGCACTTAAGGAATTCGACAGGCCCCAGGGAGCGCCCATGGCAAACACCGTCTCGCCCGCGCGCAGGTCGTCGACATCGGCGAAGCGCGCATGCGGCATCGGCGTGGCTTCGCCCTGCACCTTCAGCACCGCCAAATCTGACGCGGTGTCTTGGCCCACCAAGATGGCCTCACGTTCGCGGCCGTCGCCGAACACCACGCGATAGCTGCGGCCGCGATCGGTGACGTGGGCATTGGTGACGATGTGGCCTTCAGGCGTAACCACCGTGCCGCTGCCGCTCGACACGCTGAGCTTGGGCTCGCCGGCTTCAAAATCTTCGCGCACCACCAAAATGCTGGCCACGTAGGGCATCACTGCATCGCGCGCCTTGGCGATGGCGGCGACGCCGGCATCGGCCGCGGAGGGCGCGGATACGGGAGTGATCGCTGCCGCATTCGATGCGGAATCAGCGTCGTCTTTCGCCTGCGCGAACAGCGCGGGAGAGGTGGCCATCGCGCTGCCGGCCAGCAGCAGCGCGAGGAACAGGGGGCATCGGGTGGAGGGTCGGGGCATCGTTCGTCCTGTGCGACGCCGTCGTGGCGTCAGTCCTGTGGAGCCGGCGCGGCCGGTGCGCTGGTGCTCTCGCCCACCACACCGTCTTCGCCCGCTGCGTTGTCTTCCACCGCTTCAATGGCCTCGAGCGCAATCAGACGCTCATCCGAAGCCACCCGCATCAGCGTGACGCCCTGCGTGTTGCGGCCCACCTGCGCGATTTCAGCTGCACGGGTGCGGACCATCGTGCCCTGATCGGAGATCAACATCAGGTCATGATGCTCGGAGAGCTGCAGTGCACCAACCAGCGCACCGTTGCGCTCACTGGTCTGTAGCGCAATGACGCCCATCGTGCCGCGACCCTTGCGCGGGTAATCGTCGACGTTGGTGCGCTTGCCGTAACCCTTCTCAGAGACGGTGAGGATGTCGCCATCGCCGTCCACGACGACCATGCTGACCACCTTCTCGCTCTTCGCCAGCTTCATGCCGCGCACGCCCTTGGCGGTGCGGCCCATGACGCGCACGGCGTCTTCGGCGAAGCGCACGGCCTTACCGCCGCTGGCAAACATCATGACGTCGCGCTGGCCGTCGGTGATCTGCACGTTCACCAAAGCGTCGCCGTCTTCCAAATGGATGGCGATCTTGCCCTTGGCCAAGCGGAAGGAGAACTCCGAGAGCGGCGTTTTCTTGACCGTGCCCTGACGGGTCGCAAAGAACGCGAATCGATCTTCGCTGTATTCCTTGACCGGCAGCACGGCCTGCACTTTCTCGCCTTCTTCGAGCTTGATCCAGTTGATGATCGGACGGCCTCGCGCATTCGGCCCGGCCTCCGGCAGCTGGTAGACCGAGAGCCAGAACACCCGACCTGCACTGGTAAAGGCCAGCAGCGTGTCGTGCGTATTGACCACCCACAAACGCTCGATGAAGTCTTCGTCTTTCACCGCCGTAGCCGAGCGGCCCTTGCCGCCGCGACGCTGCGAGCGATACGCCGTGACCGGCTGACGCTTGATGTAGCCCGTGTGCGAGAGCGTCACCACGACGTCTTCCGGCGCAATCAGGTCGAGGATGTCGAGGTCTTCTTCGCTGGCACGAATTTCAGTGCGGCGCGGGTCGTTGAACTCTTCTTTGACGTTCAACAACTCGGTGCGAATGACGTCGAGCAGCACCTCGGGGTTTTCGAGGATTTCGATCAGGCCGCGGATGGTCTCCAACAGCACCTTGTATTCATCGGTGAGCTTGTCCTGCTCGAGGCCGGTCAGCTTCGACAGACGCATCTCGAGGATTTCTTTTGCCTGCGCTTCCGAGAGGCGATAGCCGCCCTCGCCCAAGCCGAACGACGGCATCAGCTCTTCCGGACGCGAGGCCGCGGCACCGGCCGCACCGAGCAGAGCGCGAACCAAACCCGGATCCCACATCTTAGCCAGCAAGCGCTCACGCGCCATGGCTGGGCTTTCCGAGGTCTTGATCAGCTCGATCATCTCGTCGATGTTGGCGAGAGCAACCGTTAGGCCTTCAAGGATGTGCGCGCGATCGCGGGCCTTGCGTAGTTCGAAAATCGTGCGGCGCGTAACCACTTCGCGGCGGTGACGCACGAAGGCTTCGAGGAACTGCTTGAGATTCAGAATCTGCGGGCGGCCATCGACGAGCGCCACCATGTTGATGCTGAACACCGACTCCATTTGCGTCTGCGAATAGAGGTTGTTGAGCACCACCTCGGCCGACTCGCCGCGCTTCACTTCGATATAGATGCGCATGCCGTCTTTGTCGGACTCATCGCGCAGCTCGGAAATGCCCTCGAGCTTCTTTTCCTTCACCAAGGACGCGATCTTTTCGATCAGTCGTGCCTTGTTGATCTGATAGGGCAGTTCGGAAACGATGATCGCTTCGCGGTCGTTCGACGTGGCTTCGATTTCAGCGCGAGCGCGAACACGCGCCCGGCCGCGACCGGTTTGGTAGGCCGCGTGGATGCCCAAGGCGCCGTTGATGATGCCGCCGGTCGGGAAATCCGGGCCCGGGATGTGCTCCATCAAGTCGCTAATGGTCGCTTCCGGGTTGCTGATCAAGGCCATCGTGGCGTCGATCACTTCGCCCAAATTATGCGGCGGGATGTTTGTGGCCATGCCCACCGCGATGCCCGCCGAACCATTGACCAGAAGATTCGGGAAGCGCGTCGGCATGACCGTCGGCTCGAGCTCTTTCTCGTCGTAGTTGGGCTGGAAATCGACGGTGTCTTTGTCGATGTCGGCCATCATCTGATGAGCGATACGCGACATCCGTGCCTCGGTGTAACGCATGGCGGCCGGCGCATCGCCGTCCACCGAACCGAAGTTACCTTGACCGTCCACCAGCATGTAGCGCAGCGAGAAGGGCTGCGCCATGCGAACCAGCGTGTCGTAAACCGCGGTGTCGCCGTGCGGGTGGTACTTACCAATGACGTCGCCGACGATTCGCGCCGACTTGTAGTAAGGCTTGTTGCTGTGTGCCCCGAGTTCGTCCATGGCGAAAAGAACGCGGCGATGGACGGGCTTTAAGCCGTCCCGGACATCGGGGAGTGCGCGGCCCACAATCACGCTCATCGCGTAATCGAGGTAGCTCTTGCGCATCTCGTCCTCGAGGTTGACCGGGATGATTTCCTTGGCGAGATCGGACATCGGACTCAGGCGTAGACGAAAGGCCAGAGTGTAGCAGAATCACGCCCTCAAAACCGCATGACTTTCAGGGAAAATCAATCACTTAGCTGTGTTTTTAGGCGATTCCGAATACGGCTCGCATGGCGGCCTCGCTGGGGGCCGTAATCACCCCCTTCTCGGTCACGATGACGTCGATCAGCGCCCCCGGCGTCACGTCGAAAACCGGATTCCACGCCGCCACCCCTTCCGACACCACGCGCTGGCCGCCGGAAAACAGCAGTTCGCGGCCATCGCGCTCTTCAATCTCAATCGCGTCGCCGCTCGGCGTGGCCATGTCGACTGTCGACGAAGGCGCCACCACCATCACTTTGACGCCGTGATGCTTGGCGGAAATGGCGTGGGCGTAGGTGCCAATCTTGTTGGCTGTGTCGCCGTTGGCGCAGATGCGGTCGGCGCCGACGATAAGCCACTGCATGGCGCCGGTCTTCATCAAGTGCGCGGCGGCCGAATCGGCGATGAGGGTCGGCGGAATGCCGTCCTGTTGAAGCTCCCAGGCCGTTAGGCGAGCGCCCTGCCCCCACGGCCGCGTCTCGCCGGCGTAGACCTTGGCAATGCGACCCTCGGCCACGCCAGCGCGAATCACGCCCAAGGCCGTGCCGAAGCCTGCGGTTGCCAAAGAGCCCGTATTGCAGTGCGTGAGCACGCCGCTGCCGGCATCGATCAAGGCTGCGCCCAGCTGGCCCATGCGGCGATTGGCGGCCAAGTCTTCGCGAGCGATGGCTTCGGCCTCGGCAGTGATCACCGCTAACCAGTCGAGGCCGGCCGCGCGCAACACCGCGCGCATGCGGCGAATGGCCCACATCAAGTTAACCGCCGTGGGGCGCGAAGCATTCAGCGCATCCAGTTGCGAGCCCATGGCGTGCTCCGCCTCGGCGCCGTTCGCTGCGCGGATGCCCTGCCCGGCCAGCACCACGCCCCAAGCCGCAGAAATGCCAATGGCCGGCGCACCGCGCACAGCCAAGTCGCGAATGGCGGTGGCGACTTCGGCCGCCGAGTCGCAGCGCAGGGTCATGGTCTCGAACGGCAATCGGCGCTGATCGAGCAGGGTCAAGTGATCGCCCATCCACTGAATGGGTCGAATGCGGTCGTAACGGTCGTAGTCGATGTTCATGCCGCTATGCTAACGGCATGGCCCGAGCATCGACGCGTTCCGCCGCAAGCAAGACCGCCAGCACTGCAGGCACCGAAGCCCGCCTGCACGCGGCATCCGTGCAAGCCGGCGCGGGCGCCGCCATTGCGGTGGCCTTAAACACCCTTCCGCTGCTGCGACCCTTTGTGCCGGAGCGTCTGATGGACGCCGCGTCGCGCATGAACCCAGAGGCGGTTCGCCGCGAACTGGTGCAGACCAGTTCTCGCCGACATGGGCTAAAGGCCGCGCGCTGGGAGTTGGAGGGCGTGTTGGCGGTGGCCGAGACCCAAGCGAAGCTCAGTCCCATTACCCGCCGAGACGGCCTGCGCGACCTGCTGGGCGCATGGATGCCGGCGCCACTGGTGCAGCCACTGCTGCGCTACACCGCCGTTGAGCCCCTGGTGGCTGAGACCGCGCGCGCCATTGCGACCACCTGGGCCGCTGGCCGCTACGCCGACGCCGTATGCCGCGTTCGCAAATCCGGCATGGACTGGTTGCCCGCCCCCCTGACCGAGGCCTTGGAGATTGCGCCAGCCAAGCTGCGCGACTTCAGCGCCGAGGCGCTCACCCTCGCCCTGCCGCCGCTGAAGCTGGCGGCAGCCTGGGGCGGTCAAGTCTTGCGGGCGTCGAGTCGCGTTGCGAAGGCGGCCAGCTTGGCGGCAACAGCCCCGAAGACGGGTGCGAAAAAACGTCCGAAAGCAGTGCCGGCGACAAAGACGTCAGCGGCCAAAAAGAGAAGCCCGGCGAGTGGCCGGGCTTCGCTGAAGCGTTCGCGCTGAGGGCTGTAACGCCGGAGCGCGGATCTTTTGCGCAGACGCGTCGCTTACCAGATGCTGAAATCAGCGCGACAGCCGTTGCTCACCCAGACGCCGCGGCGGTCCCAACCCCAGGTGCGACCTTCGATGCAGGCTCCACGCGAAATCTGACGCTCGAGACGAACCTCGCGCGCACGACCGATGTCGCAGTAATGCGTACGCCCATCTTGCGATTCGCAACGCACCGTCTGCGCCGCGCCGCCCTGACCGCCCTGACCACCACTACCCCAGCCTGCGCCGTTGCCCGGCCGGCCCCAGCCACCGCCGCGTGCTTCAAATTCGGCACGGCAGCCCTGCGACACCCAGACTCCCCGGCGATCTGATCCCCACGTGCGGCCCTCAATGCAGGCACCGCGAGAGAGCTGGCGCACCAACACCACGCCGCCGCGACTGTCGATGTCGCAGTAGTTCGTGCGGCCATCGTTGCTTTCGCAGCGGACGCGCTGTCCGTCGCCGGGACGAGGCCCACCTTGGCCGGGGCCAAAATGCCCATCGCCACGGTAGCCGCCGATTTCAAACTCGGCGCGGCAGCCTTGCGACACCCACACGCCACGACGGTTCCAGCCCCAAGTGCGGCCTTCGATGCAAGCGCCGCGCGACAGCTGCCGCACGAGCACCACGCCATCGCGGGTGTCGGCACCACAGGTGACGGTGCGCTGGTCGCTGCTTTCGCAACGAATGCGCTGCGAAACCTCTGGACCGAACTGAGCGAACACGGGCGAAGCCGCCATCAGGCCGGCGACGACAACGGAGAGAGCAACACAGTGTCGGTGCAGTCGCATCAGGTAATCCTCAATGGAGCCGTGGTGTGTTGGAGCATCGGTTTTCCCAACTGAACGCGCGAGCAACTGACGGGCCACCGGCCTGACACTAGCGCCGCACGTTCAGGCACGGGCAAAGTCGAAAGCCAAGACATCGCCAATGTGCGGCGTGTCGAGCAAAGCCATCATCAGGCGGTCAACGCCTAATGCAACGCCCGCGCAGTCGGGCAGGTTCGGGAGGGACGCCAGTAAGGCTTCGTCCAGCGGCGGCAGGCGCTCGCCTCGCGTGGCACGGACCGTGTGATCGATCTCGAAGCGGCGACGCTGCTCCGTCGCATCGTTTAACTCGTGATAGCCGTTCGCGAGCTCCAGCGCCCCGAGGTAAAGCTCGAAGCGCTCGGCGACCGGCGGAGAACCGGGCCGCACGCGCGCCAAGGCGCACTGCGACCCCGGCCAGTCGTGCACCACCGTGATGACGTCGCGCGGAAAGGCCGGCTGAATCCGGTGCGTCATCAGCAGGTCGAGCCAGTCGTCGCGGGTGAGTCCCTGCGGATCGATCTCGATGGGGCCTAGCGCCGCGCGAAGCGCTTCAATGTCGGCCGAGTGCGGATCAAGGTCGAAGGCCTCGCGGTAAAGCGTGG
>JBBQIA010000012.1:0-14723 GCA_038324485.1 Lysobacterales bacterium | reverse complement strand
AGGTGTGCGTATCCAACTGCCCGGCGAGGCTGCAGGTGCGCTTTGGGCCACTGCCTTCAATGGAGATGCGGAGGTCGTCGCTCATGTTGTTGGGTTCCTAGGTAGAACAAGGGTTAATCGATTGCGCTCGTCGTCGCGGGCGTAAACCGCGTCGAGGCTCATGGTTTTGATCAGATGCAGGCCAAGGCCGCCGATCGGGCGATCAAGATCGTCTTCGTCCAGCTCCAAATCGGGGCCGTCCAAGGGATTGAACGCGCTGCCGTCATCGATGATCTTGAGTGTCATCGTGCGTTCGGTGAACGAAACGTCCACCGTGCATTCGGCCGCGCCGCCGTGATCGATGGCGTTGGCGATCAGTTCTTCGAGCACGAGACGAACGTCAGACTGGCCTTCTGCGTCAATGCCGTGGCTGGCCAAACATTCATCGACGGCCCGATTCATTGCTCGCAAGCCCGAAGGCCAGATCGAGAAATGCAGGGGGTCGCTGGCGGCACGTTCGGGCGCGACCAAGCCCACCGCCAGAGCGGTGATGTCGTCGGCGGGTTCAGCGCCGGCGGCAAACAGTTCAACGGCGGCGATGACGTCGGCGACGATGCGATCAGCACGGCGGCCGGGAATGGCCAGCACCTCACGCAGGCGGTCTTCGCCGAACAGTTCGCCCGCGCGATTGCGTGCTTCAGTCACGCCATCGGTAAAGCAGAACAGCGCATCGCCCGGTGCCAGCATTCCGGCAAAGCCCTCCCCATACGCCTCAGGATCGATGCCCAGTGGCGCAGCGGTTTCCATTTCGAAGAGCTCGACGCGGCCATCGGCGCGGACAATGAAGGGCAGTTCATGGCCGGAGCTGGCCAATTCGAACAGCCCCGTGTGGGGGTCGATCAGGCCGCACAGGGCCGTCGCGAACATGCAGCTTTCGTTGCCCTCGGCCAAGCGTGGCGCCGCGCGGGCCAGCATCAGCGCCGGCGAGTCGGTGTTGCGCGCCGTGGATTCGAGCACGGCAACGGTGCGGGCCATGAACAGTGCGGCCGGAACGCCCTTGTCGCTGATGTCGCCAATCGCGAACCACAGCATGCCGTCATCGCGCGGATGAAACGCATAGAAGTCGCCGCCGACGCTTTTCGCCGGCTTGAGGAATGCATGGATATCGAGATGTCCCTCATGCACATCCACAGCCGTCGAGGACGGCAGCATGGATTGCTGAAGGTCATGCGCAAGGCGTAGCTCGCTGTCGAGCTTTTGTTGCTCTTGCGCGACGCGTTGGCTGTGCGCCATTTGCTCTCGAAGTGCCGAGTCAGCGGCGTCGAGCGCGCGCGCCAGTTGGCCCACTTCGTCGCGACGAACGAGAAGCGGGGTGGGCATCTCGAAGCCCTTCTGCGCCAGACGCTGGGCCGCTCCGCCGAGCTGCACCATGGGGCGCGTCACGCTGCGCGCGAGGGCGTTGCTAAACAGGGCCAGCAGGGCGATGACCACCGCCGTAGCGCCCACGTAACGCCAGGTGCGCTCCTGCAGCGGCGCTAGTACGGCCGCATCATCCAAGAGGACCACCAAGCCCCAGCCATTGCCCAACGCTTCATGGGCGCCGCGTCGCGCGTCGCTCAGTGCGTACAGGGCATCAGACTCGCCAAAGCCTTGCAGGGCCGCCAAATCGGCGTCGAGCCCGGCCGAGGCCGGTGGCGGGGTGCCCACCGACAGCCAGTCCGAATCGCCAATCCATACCGTGCCCTTGTGCAGCGCAGTGCGCAGGCGCACGTCCGACCGTAAGGGCGTGAGCACTTGGTTGAAGCGATCAATCGGAACATCGAGGCTAACCATGCCAATGGCTGTGCCGTCGTCCGCGAGCGGCTGATTCAGGGTCACCATCCAGCGGCCGCCGGCGGTCTCGTTGAAATAAGGCGATGACCAGCGCGCGCCCTCCGCAGCAACAAACCAAGGCTGCGAAGCCACATCAGCGCCGTCGTCCAGCAGGTCACTGCGTAGGATCCCGCGACCCTGTTTGCTGGCGTAGCGGACAAAGACGGTGCCCGGAATGGGCGAGGCCTCCGCGCTCAATGCCAGCAGTCCGCCTGCCACGTTCGGCTGACTGGCCACGCTGGCGTCGAGCAGGGCCAAGCTGCGTTCCGCGTCGCCCAGGGTCGAGCGCTCAGAGCGCGCCAAGGTGAGTGCGCTGACTTCAACCGTTTGCAGCAGCGCACGCATTTCTGCAGAGGCGCGACGCAATTCCCGAAGGGCGGTCGATTCGGCTTCGGCCAAGGCCCGCCGTTCGGCTTCCAGGTGCAGGGCCATACCGCCTGCCGCCGCCACGGCAGCGGCCAGCAGCCCGAACCACAGTGCGATGCGGGTCCTCAGGCTGTGGCGCCAGTGCAAACGATCGGTTGGAGTGGGATCGGAGGCCATAGCCCTCAAGGCTGCGGCCCTGCGCTGCTGCGGTCAACGGGCATGGGTCGGCAGCGTATGCTCGGTCACGGATTTCTGAGGGCCTGCATTGATGGCATCGAGCACCGACCTGAGCCGCTGGGCCGCCTTGGATGCCCGTCTTGTGCGCGCCACTCGCGGCCTGCGTTTGCTGCGCTCGGCCAGCTGGAGCAGCCGCGTGCAGGTGGCGTTTCTCGATCACTGGCGTCGCGGCGTGCAGCGCCTGCCCGAGCCGGAGTACGTGCAGGAAGACCATGCCGAAGTCTGTGCTGAACTGCGGGCCATCTCGGGGGCCTGCGACCCGGACGAGCCCTTGGGCCTGTACATCAAACGCACCGCCGACAGCTGGCACACGGCTGCACAGCTGCTTGAATCGCTGGGCACATCGGCGGTCACCGATCACAGCATTCGCTTGTTCGGACGGCCCAGCGACCCGCTACCGGGCGGCGAGGTCTCGGGCATTGATGCGGCCATGCACTTCGTCCGCATTGCTGATGAGCTGGACGCCGAACTGCGCGCCGTCGACACCCACGACGACACTCTCGAAGCCGCGGTGGTGCGCGACCGTCTGCAGTCCGACATGGACGCGTTTTTCGGGCTTGGCCAGGTCTCGGTTGAACTCGACCCCGATTTGATTGCCAAGGCCGCCGCCGGTCCCACGCGCATTCGTCTGCGCTCGGGGGCCGCCTTCAGCGAATACGACCTGCATCAGTTGCGCGAGCACGAGGCCTTCGTGCACACGCTCACCGCACTCAACGGTCGCGAGCAGCCGCATTTCGCCTCGCTGTCGCGCACCTCGCCGCGCATCATCGCCACGCAGGAGGGCTTGGCGACCTTTGCAGAGCTGATCACGGGCGTCATCGATATCGAGCGCATGAAGCGCATCAGCCTGCGCATTTTAGCCATCGATATGGCGCTTCGCGGGGCCGACTTCATTGATGTCTTTCGCTTCTTTTTAGACGCTGGGCAACGCGACACCGAAAGCTTTGCGTCCACGGCGCGAGTGTTTCGCGGCGTGCCGGTGACCGGCGGTGCGGCCTTCACCAAAGACGGCGTGTATTTGGCCGGACTGGTGCGCGTGCATACGTTTTTCCGATGGTGTTTGCGTCAGCGCAAGCTTTCGCTGACCCATCGGTTGTTTGCCGGAAAGATGACGCTCGACGATGTGTTCGCGCTCGAGTCTGCTTTCGACGATGGCGCCATTGCGCCACCGCGCTACCTGCCGCCTTGGGCGCGGCGGGCAAATGGGCTGGCCGGCCTGCTGGCGTTCTCGCTGTTTGCCAACACCATTCGGCTGGACAAAGTCGACATCGAAAATCTGGATGCGGTGCCGCGCTTGTTTGGCGTGGGCGACACGCTGCCGCGCGACGGCGATCGTTAGCCGACGCGGTGCCGCTTAGCGCGTCGTCGTGAAACGAGTGTGGTCTTGCGCGATCGGACCGAGCAGACGGTGGCGCGTCCAAAAGGCGATCAAAGCGGCCAGCACTTGGTCGGGCGCCTCAATCTGCGGGTAGTGGCCGATGCCGGGCAGTCGGAACAGATCGTCGTCGCCCAGCAGTTCGCTCCAGCGGTCGGCAGCCTGCGTGCCCGACACCGGGTCGGCGCTGCCGTTGATGAAGCCCATCGGCACCGGCACCTTTTCCATCGCGCCAACCCAGCGTTTGCGCTGCTTGCGGCGTTCGCGCATGTAGCGGATCAGGCGCGGCAGAGCCATGTGGCCAGCATTGGTGCGCAGCAGAGTCCACAGCCCATCGATGACTTCGGCGGAGGGCGGCGTGTTGGGGCCAAAGACGGCGGTGAGGCCTTTCGCGAAGCGCGCCTTGCTGGTGGCCCGCGCAATGAGCGGCCCCAGCGGCGTGGCCAGCAGGCGCTGAATCCAGCGCGGACGATGGGCTTCAGGAAACAGGCCGCCGTTCAAAAACGCCACCGAGCGCAGTGCAGGCCGCGGCTTACGAAAATCCAGCTGCCGCGCCAGCAGCTCTTGCGCCACGGTGTCGCCATAGTCGTGGGCCAGCACGTGGTAGTCCCACGCGCCCTCGCGGCGCAGCAGCCATTCGCAAAGTTCGGCTTGTTCGGCGATGGTGTAGCGATGGCCTTTGGGCTTGGCGGAATCACCGAAACCCAGCAGGTCGAGCGTCACCAGCGAGAAATGCGGCGCCAGCGAATCCCAGAGCGGCGACCAGTCCCAGCTGGCCGAGGGAAAGCCGTGCAGCAGCAAGAGCACCGGCAGGCGCGGCTCGACCTCGCGGCGCACGAACAGATTGCCGAGCGGCGTCGGCACGCGCTCGCCGCCCTCGCGCCAATCGTTGAGTTCAAAGAACGCCATGGTCTCGGAAGAATCGCGGTCGGTCGACGTGTTCAATCGACCGCGACGCTCGCGGCATGTTCGCGCGTCGACTCAAAGCGCACGTCGGGGGCACGCTCCTGCGCCAGCTGCAAATTCACCCGCGACGGCGCCAGATAGACGAGGTGTCCGGTGGCATCGATGCCAAGGTTCATCGCGTTTTTCTCGCGGAAAGCCTCCAGCGTCTTGTCGTCTTTGGCATAGACCCAGCGTGCGGTTTGCACTTGCACGGGCTCGAAGCTGGCATCGACGCCGTACTCGTCTTTCAGGCGATAGGCCACCACTTCGAACTGCAGGGTCCCCACCGCGCCAAGAATGAGGTCGTTGCTCATCAGCGGCCGGAAGAACTGCGTGGCGCCTTCTTCCGAAAGTTGCGCCAATCCTTTTTGCAGCTGCTTGAGCTTCAGCGGGTCGCGCAGACGCGCCCGGCGGAACAGCTCGGGCGCGAAGTTCGGAATGCCGGTGAAGCTCAGTGGCTCGCCTTCGCTGAAGCTGTCGCCGATGGTGATCGTGCCGTGGTTGTGGATGCCGATGACGTCACCCGGCCACGCCTCTTCCGCAATTTCGCGGTCGGAGGCCATGAAGGTCAGCGCGTTGGCAAGCTTCAATTCTTTGCCGGTGCGCGGCTGCAGCACTTTCATGCCGGCGTGGAAGCGGCCTGAGCAAATGCGCATGAAGGCCACGCGGTCGCGATGCTGCGGATCCATATTGGCCTGAATTTTGAACACGAAGCCGGTGAGCTTCTCTTCTTCCGGTTCGACGTCGCGGCCCGTCGTGCCGCGCACCTTCGGCGAGGGCGCGTGTTCGACGAAAAAGTCGAGCAGCATCTGCACGCCGAAGTTGTTGACCGCCGAGCCGAAGAACACCGGGGTCTGCTCGCCGCGCAGGTACTTGGCTTTGTCGAAGGGATTCGACGCGCCCTGCACCAGCTCCAGCTCGTCGCGCAGCTCAGCGAGGCCCGCAGCGCCCAAGCGCTTTTCCAAGATCGGGTCGTCGAGCTTGAGAATGGTGGAATCCTGCCGAGTGAAGTTCTTTCCGGGCTCGAACAGATGCACTTCGTTGTCGACCAGATGCACCACGCCTTTCAAGCGCTGGCCCATGCCAATCGGCCACGTGATCGGCGCGCACTGGATGCCGAGCACCTGCTCCACTTCATCGAGCAGCTCGATCGGTTCTTTGCCCTCGCGGTCGAGCTTATTGATGAAGGTCATGATCGGCGTGTCGCGCAGGCGGCAGACCTCCATCAGCTTGATGGTGCGTTCTTCGACGCCCTTGGCGCAGTCGATGACCATTAGCGCCGAATCCACCGCGGTCAGCACGCGGTAGGTGTCCTCGCCGAAGTCGGCGTGGCCCGGCGTGTCGAGCAAGTTGACGATCTTGCCTTCGTAGGGGAACTGCATCACCGAGCTGGTGACCGAAATGCCGCGCTCTTTTTCCAGCGCCATCCAGTCGGACGTCGCGTGACGCGCGGCCTTGCGGCCCTTCACCGAGCCGGCCATCTGGATCGCGCCGCCGAACAGCAGCAGCTTTTCCGTCAGCGTGGTTTTGCCGGCGTCGGGGTGGGAAATGATGGCGAAGGTCCGGCGACGCCGGGTTTCAGTGATCTGGGCAGACATGGCAGGCGCGCCGGGCTTGCGGCCGGCGGCATCGGGTCAAGGAAGGCGCGAAGTATACGCCGCGTCGAGCGGACGGCCCTCGGGGCCGACCATGCGGAAGGGCAGGGACAGCAGTTCGCGGCCGTCGTTCACCTGCACGCTGAAGTGCAGGTGCGGCGCGGTGCTCCAGCCGACGCTGCCCACTGCGGCAAGGGGCGTCCCGGCCGACACCGCGTCGCCGGTCCGCACCCGCGCGCTGCCGTGGGCGATGTGCGCGTAGACCGCCATGCTCCCGTCGGTGTGTAGAACGCGGATGAGGTTGCTGCGGTCTTTCAGGCGGGCATCAGTGCCGGATTCGCGGAAGGCATCGACCACCTGCATTACCGTGCCGGCGCGTGCGGCCCGCACGGGCGTGCCCGCAGCGGCCGCGAGGTCGATGGCGTACCATTTGGCCGCGTCGCGATGGCTGGCGCGGCCACCGAAGCCCTGAGTGAGCCGCCATTCGGCATCCGGCGACAGCGGAAAGTCGTAAGCGCCGCGCTGCTCGGGCGGCAGCAGCAGCGGCGCGCCGGGCTGGGCATCGAGCCGCAGCGCGCCCTCGTCGTCGCCGGAAAAACGGCCCAAGGCGCGCGTTTCACCGGCGTCCAAAGTGGCGGTAACGGTGGCCTCCGGCTGCGCGGGCGCCCAGACGCGAACGCTCACCGGGCCGGCCAAGGTGTTGCGCACCACGGCCTGTCTCGCGCCGTCGTTGAGTCGCGTGGTGCTCAGTTCCACCATGGCTTGCTGCGCCCGCCCCGTCGGGGCAAGGGCGGCGAGAAACAGGGCCGCAAGCGCAACCCAGCGGCGCGCGCGCCCTTCAGTCACAGCGTTCGCGAAGGTCCAAGGCTTGCGCGATGTCGCGCCAGCTGAAGGCCGCCACGGCCTCGTCGCGGTCGGCGGCATAGAACACGCCGGCCGGGAAGCGCGCACTGGGCGTTGGCGAGAGCCACACGCCATCGGTCATGGCGGTGAGCTTGCCGGCGAACGCGCCAAGCGGCGCCAAACTTTGACGGTCGTAGACGCGAAACAGGGAGCGGTCGATGAATTGATCGGTGCCGATCCAGTAGCCGCTGCCGTCGGGGCAGGCCCAAAGCGCCAAGCCTTCGGCCTGCGCGGCGAATTCACCGACGCCCATGTTCTGACCCAGATAGCGGCCATCGGGGTCGTAGACGCGATAGCCGGTGCCGGTGGGCACGTCTTCTTCGGCCACCAGCAGGCGCCGATTCGCGATGTCGCCGACGATTGACTCGACCATGCGCAGGGCGCCGGCTTCGGTCACGTCGCCGGCCGGACCTTCGTAGCGGGCCGACACGGCGTCGCCGTCGATCAGCACGGTGTAGCGCTTCAGGCGTTCATTGAGTGCGGGCAGCCCAGGCACGGTTTTGAAGTCGGCGCCCTCCATGTAGCTGTCGGTCACCCAGACGTCCAAGCGGCCGCCTTCGGGCTCCTGAATCCACAGGCCGTAGGGCGAGCGCAGCTCCGCCTCGCCGAAGGTGGCCAGCGGCATGAGTTCCGGCAGGGACAGCACCTGCACGCGGCGGTTGTCGCGCTCGACCACAAACAGGCGGTCGCCCCATGCAAACACGCCGTTCGGGCGATTGAACTGGCCGGGTGCTTCGCCCTTGCTGCCCATGCGCTGCAGAAATTCGCCGGTCTCGCCGTCATGCACGCGCAGCTGGTGGGTTTCTTTGCCGCTGCTGATGAGCCAGCGGCGGCCGTCCGGCGCCGTCCACGCTGTCGGTGAATCGACTTCGTCGGGCGCGTTGGCCGGGGTGATGAAGGCTTCAGCCACTACCGCATGCGGCACCTTGGCGTCGGCCAGTCGCGGCGTTGCGGCTTGGCTGTCTTCGGTGTCTCGTGCGTCCCGCCAAAATCCGCAGCCCGCCAGCAAAACCGCAGTGCCGAGCAGGGCAGCAAGACGAAACGTGGGGAAAAAGACCATCAAAGCGCTCCAGATCGAGGCGCAATCATAAGCCCATGCCGCGCGGCCGCGATGCGGGCAGCAGAGGGGGTAAAGCCGGAGTCCCCCGACGTTCAACGGCCATCACTTTCGACCAAATCGAAAGTGTCGTGTGACTGTCATGCGGAAGACACCTGCGCCCTTTGCAATGGCGGCTTCATCTTTCGCAGGACACACCATGCACCGTCAGCCCCTGACCGCGGCCATCGCCGTCGCCCTTGCCGCTGCTTTCGTGGCACCGCTCGCCTCGGCCCAAGCCGCTGCCAAGCCGGCGGCCGCGGTGTCACCGAACCAGTTGGATCGTGTCGAAGTGGTCGGCGAGATCGTCTACCGCGACCGCACGGAGGCCACCGCCCCGGTGCTGAGCTATGACCTCGCCTACTTCCAGCGCTTCGAACCGCTGACCGTGGGCGACATGCTGAAGCGCGTGCCGTCGGTCACCTTCGTATCGGACGTACTGGAGTACGACGGCGTTCGCCTGCGCGGCCTCGATTCGGCTTACACGCAGATCCTCATTAACGGCAAGCGCATTCCGGGTGCCGGACTGGATCGCAGCTTCTTCGTCGATCGCATCCCGGCCGAGATCGTCGAGCGCATCGAAATCGTCCGTTCTGCCTCGGCCGACCGCAGTGGCGACGCGGTGGCTGGTGCCTTGAATATCGTTCTGCGCGATGGCTATTCGATGGACGGCGGCTACCTGCGCCTCGGCGCGACGCACTTCAATGACAGCGAGACCGAGCCAACCGCCGGCGTGTTCTGGGGCGGCGAAGCGTTGGGCGGAAACCTGCTGGTCGGCGCCAACGTGCAGGGCCGCCGTAATCCCAAAGATAAATTCAGTCAGCGCTTCGACGAACCGGGCGGCACACTCGAGAACACCGAGGTGCAGACCGACGTGCGCTCAGGCACCGACTACGCCTTCAATGCCGACTATCGCGTGGCCGTGGGCGACGAGGCCGAGCTGCAGCTGACGGGCCTGTTTGTGCGCACTGATCGCCTGCAGGACGAAAACTCGATCGAATACCGCAGCGGCATCCAGAATGACGCTAATGTGCTGAGCATCAACGACAATGACCTCGACATTCAGACCGACAATTACGCGTTCGGCGCGTCGTTGAAGCTGCCAATGGCGGGCGGCGAAACCGAGTTCCGTCTGGACTACGCCGGCATCACCGATGACCAGACGGAATTCGAGGAAGAAACCGAATACCTCCGCGACAGCAATCCGTTCCCGGAGGCGGACCGCTTCACCCGCGACATGCAGTTCGTCAACATCGAAGACAGCGACTGGACTGGCGAAGTGCAGCACGAACGCGAGATGGGCGAAGGCAAGCTTAAGTTCGGCGCCCTCTACACCTACAAAGATCGCGAAACGTCGATCTTTGACGCCGCGCGCTACCGCGTCACCATTCCGAATGCACCGGCCATCGGTCCGGCTATTCCCGGCCCGACGCAGCCGACCGCACCGATTGCTGGCGGCTTGAACACCCTTGAAGAAACCCGCTTCGAGCCCTTCGTGAAGTTTTCCGGCACCCGCGATGCGATGGACTGGGAAGCAGGCCTGCGCTACGAATACACCGACACCAAAGTCGACGATCAGACCGTCGCTGCCGCCGATCGCGTGACCGAATCCGACTATGGTTTTCTGCTGCCGTCGGCCCACCTGCGCTGGAATCTCGATGACGCCAATCGCGTCACCGCCTCGATTGCACGCACGGTGCGTCGCCCGTCGTTCAATAACTTGTCGCCCGCGCTGATCGAAACCGAGCTGGGCGACAACGATCTGCTCGGCAATCCGAATTTGAAGCCGGAAGACGCTTGGGGTCTCGACCTCGGCTTCGAGCACCGCTTGGGCAGCAAGGGCATCATCGGCGCCAACCTGTTTTACCGCGACATCCAAGACCTGATTGAAGTTGCCAACACCGGCGTAGTGGGCAGCGACGGCCCGGGGACGTTTGTGCTGCAGCCGCGCAACACCGGCGACGGTCAGGTGTGGGGCGCCGAATTCGACTTGTCAACGCCGCTCTCGGCGCTGGGGCTCGACAACACCGGCGTGTTCCTGAACTACTCGTGGTTGGACAGCAAGATCACCGACTTCCTTGGCGATCGCCGCTTCAACGACCAGAGCAACTTCGTCTACAACGTCGGCTTCATTCAAGAGCTGCCGGATCTGGCTGCCGCCTTTGGCGTCACCTTCCGCAAGCAGGGCGACGCCCCGAGCCGAATCGTCGGCAGAGAGATTGTTACGAGCTACGACGGTGACTTGGAGGCCTTCATCGAGAAGCGCTTCGGCGATTCGTGGACCGCGCGCCTGACGGGCATCAACCTGCTTGATCAGAGCAAGGACGAAGTGTTCGACAAGTTCAACACCCTGCAAGAGCAGATCAATCGCGACTATGACGAGTACGAGCTGGAAACCGAAACCGGTGGCCGCGCCGTGCAGCTGATCGTTCGCTACGAATTCTGAAGCACGAAAGCGGGGGCGGTGAATTGCCCCCGTCGGTTTCGGGGCACATGAAAAAAGGGCCGCATCGCTGCGGCCCTTTCTTTTTTTGGGTGGTCGGCGTGGGGCCTTACTTCGCGTCGAGGTCTTGGTCGAACAGTCCGAGGTAGAGGGCCTTGTAGACCTGCGTGGCGTCGATGGTGCCTTCAATTTTTGCGGCGCCGGGGCCGATGGCGCGGGCCACCGTTCCGCCTGCGCTATCCGAATCGCTGGCCCAGGTGATGTAAAACGGAATGCGTTCGCCGGTCGCGCTGGGCGGGGTTAAGAAGGGCTGCCCACCGTCACTGTCGAGCAGCGAGCCGCTAGCGGTGCGCGTGGGCAGCGGGCGGGGCAAATCTTCGGGATCATCGAGGTCATCGCTGGTCGCGTTCATGCCACCGTTGTCGGAGTCCGAGGCCACCACGACCGTCAGTGCTGGATTGGTCTTGGCTTCGGCCAAGGCCAAGGCGATCGCGCGGTCGGCGCCGGCAGCCGCTTCCAGTGTTGCGGTCGTGTTGTTCTCGCCCGAGAGGTTGTCCGTGGCCTCTTCGTTGCCGACGATGAAATAGCCCTCGGCGTTCGACGCGGCCCGCGGGAGAATGAAGGCCAGCATTTCGTCAAAGCGCGGCGCCTGCCGCTGGAACGCCGCAAGACCGGCTGCAGCGAGGCCCTCTTCGCTGTCTTCGTTAAACGTGTCGTCGTGCGCGAACAGGCCGATCACTTTGACCGTGTTCATCGGCAAGGCGTTGAGCTCGTCCTTGGTGAACACGACCGTGTAGCCCGCGGCCTTTGCTTCCTCGACGAGATTGCGCTCGTCAGCGCGAAATCCTTCGCCGTGGCGACCGGCAACGCTCTTCGGCAGCCAGAAGCCTTCGCCACCGCCCAGCGCGATATCGGGCCCAGCGCCAAGAATCTGCGCGGCGATGTCGTCTTCGTCGTCGCGATTCGGTGCGGAGGCCAAAAACACGCCGGTGCCCGGCTCGGTCATCGACGAGGAGTTAAAAATGGCGGTGAACTTACCGGCGGCCTTCGCTTCCGCCATCAGGCTCATGGCTTTGCCCGAGGCCGCGACCGGCACTTGGCCGTCGATGATCCCGTAGCTGTCCAGCGTGGCACGCACGCCGTAGGCATGCGTGGTGGCGCCGGCATTTGAGCTTTGATTGACCGCATCGCGGGTCGGACCGAGGTAGATCGCCACCTGCGGCAGCGCGTCCCAAGCCAGTCGGCCATCAATGCCTACCGTCATCAGGCGCGTGGCGGCCCAAGTGTTCGCACCCATGCCATCGGGGTGCAGAAAAATTGCGCTGCGTGGAAGGTCTGAGGGCACACTGGCCAAGACGGCGGCACTGGGCGCAGCCTCCGGCGCGAGTTGTCCAGCAGGCTGGCAGGCGGTGAGCGCGAGCAGCGCGCTGGCGACGCTCAGGCTCAATGCGAACGGGCGAGGAAGGCTGGGGCGAGACAGCATTGGCAAGGCACTCCAAACAAGAAAGCCTCGACAATATGTCCCTTCCGTGACCGTCTCGCGACAGGCCTATGGGCCCTTTCGATGCCGACGCCTCAGCACTCGATAACGTTCACCGCCAAGCCGCCGCGCGAGGTTTCTTTGTACTTGTCACGCATGTCGCGGCCGGTGTCGCGCATGGTCTTGATGACCTTATCCAGCGAGACCTTATGGCTGCCGTCGCCGCGAATCGCCAGGCGCTGCGCGTTGATGGCCTTCACCGAGCCCATCGCATTGCGTTCGATGCAGGGGATTTGCACCAGGCCGCCAATCGGGTCGCAGGTCAGGCCCAAGTTGTGCTCCATGCCAATTTCGGCGGCGTTTTCCACCTGCGAGGGCGTGCCGCCCAGTGCCGCAGTTAGTCCGGCCGCCGCCATCGAGCAGGCTACGCCCACCTCGCCCTGGCAGCCCACTTCCGCGCCGCTGATGCTGGCGTTTTCTTTGTAGAGAATGCCCACGGCGGCTGCGGTCAGCAGGAAATCGTGGATGCCTTCGCGGTTCGCCTTGGGGCAGAAGTGTTGGTAGTAGTGCCCCACTGCCGGCAGGATGCCCGCCGCGCCGTTGGTCGGCGCCGTCACCACCCGTCCGCCGGCGGCGTTTTCTTCGTTCACCGCGAGCGCGTAGAGGTTGACCCAGTCGAGGATGGTCAGCGGGTCGCGCAGGGCTGCCTCGGGGCGCGTGGACAGGTCGCGCGCCATCGCCGGCGCGCGGCGCGTGACTTTCAAGCCACCCGGCAGTACGCCCTCTTCGCGAATGCCACGGGCCACGCAGGCGCTCATCGCCGCCCAAATTTGATCGAGGCCTTCGCGGATGGCGGCTTCGTCGCGCCACACTTTCTCGTTCTCGAACATCAGCGCCGCAATCGAAAGCCCGCTCTCCTTGCAGCGGCGCAGCAACTCGTCACCGGAATGAAAGGGATAGGGCTGGGCGGTGGTGTCGGCCACGATGCGGTCTTCGGCCGCCTCGTCCTCGTTCACCACGAAGCCGCCGCCCACCGAGTAATAGTCGCGCGTGGCAATCACGCTGCCGTCTTCGGCATAGGCGGTGAAGCGCATGCCATTGGTGTGGTGCGGCAACTTTTCGCGCTTGTTGAACACGAGGTCGCGCTTTTCGTCGAAGGCCACCTCGTGCTGGCCCATCAGACGCAGGCGCTTCTCACCGCGAATGCGCTCGAGCGCGGCCGGAATCAGGTCGGGGTCGATGGCGTCGGGCCAATGGCCCTCAAAGCCCATCAGAACGGCTTTGTCGGTGCCGTGGCCGCGACCGGTCAGCGCCAAGGAGCCGTAAAGCTCGGCGCGCACCCGCACCACTTTGTCTAGGTGGCCCGGCTCTTGCAGCCAGCGTTCAATGAAGCGCGCCGCAGCCCGCATGGGCCCCACGGTGTGCGAGGACGACGGACCAATGCCGATTTTGAAAAGGTCGAAGAGACTGACGGCCATGAGCGTGTGGACGGCGCCGGTTCAGGAAGGATGCCTAGTCTAACGGTCATGAAACTCGCCCTGTACCAACGCGACGACTGTCACTTGTGCGATGCCGCATTGGACGTGCTCGCCCAAGCACGCGTGCCCGAGTTCGAGAGCGTGTGGATTGACGGTGATCCGGTGCTCGAAGCGAGTTACGGCGAGCGTGTTCCAGTCTTGCGCGATGAGCAGCGCGGCGTCGAATTGGCTTGGCCGTTCGACGTGGGCGCTCTGGATGCGTTTTTATCCGAGGATTGATCGGCGCGGATGACGCGACCCGCATCTGAAGTGCCGGAGTCAGCCGGCCGGCTGAAGCACCAAGCGCGTGCTCACGGCCACCGCATCGGGCATCACCTCGGTGTCGTCCCAGTCGCCCATGCCAACCTCAAAGCCCAAACGGTTGACGCTGGCGGTCCCTTGCAGCACTGGGCGCTCGCCCGGTGTCCACGTGAAGGTCAGCGCCACGGGCTGAGTAATGCCGCGCAGGGTGAGCGTGCCCTCGGCCACGAAACGACCGTCGTCCAGCTTGCGAAAGCGCGTTGCGCTGTAGCGCGCTTCGGGCATGGCCATGACGTTAAAGAATTCGCCAGCCAGCAGAACCTCGTCGCGCTCTTCGTTTTCCGTTCCGGCCGAGGCCAGCTTGATCACCACCTCGAAGCGGCCGCTCACGGTGGCGGGGTCAAAGGCGATGTCGGCGCTGAACTGGCTGAATGTGCCCTCGAAGCTTTCATCGTCGTAGCTCGACGAGAAGCCGAGCGTCGAACCTTCAGCGGACTGATAGCGGGCCGGGCCGGGCGGGCTCGTTGCCAGAGCAAGTCCGCTAAGGAGGGCGAGGGCAAAACCGAGAACCGAAATGCGCATGGGGTGCACCGAGAGAAAAGAACGAATGAAGACCTGAGGTTCTATCAGGCGCGGCGATCAGAAAGTGACGGC
>JBBQIA010000011.1:0-14866 GCA_038324485.1 Lysobacterales bacterium | reverse complement strand
GAAGCAGGCCGTAGGTCAGCCCCGAAAGCCCAATGGTGGGCGCCGGCGGAATCACGCCGATCAGGCTCAGCACCACCTGCGTCAAGCCCGCCGCCACGATGCAGGCCAGCGCGTATTGGATAAAGCGGCGCGTGCCCCACTGCGCCTCCAGCATCGCGCCAAACATCCACAGCGCAAACCCGTTGAAGAACAGGTGCACGAAATCGCCGTGCAAAAAGGCATAGGTCACCAGCTGCCAAGGCAGAAAGCCGCTGCCGCCCATGGACTCGCCGCCCACCGGCCATAGGGCGAACCACTGGATCATCGTGTCGCCGGCCAGCCACTGCAGCGCGAAACCACCGGTGATAAGCCAAAGCAGGTAAAGCGTGACGGGTGGAAGTCGGGGCACGGCGAGTTCTCAGCAAAAGGCATTAGCCGTCGATGATACCCACCGCGCTCGGCCACCGCGTTCGCCGGGCGTCAATCCAGCGCGACTTAGCGCGGCGGCGCCCACAGCAGAGCGTCCAGATCGTCGATCACCGCGCGCGTCTCGCGACGCACCCGACCTCGCGTCACCACGACCCCCTCGGCGCACAGGCGCCGCACCTGTTCCAGATGGCCCTCGCTGCCCTCGAGGAAGGCGATGCGGCCGTCGGAGCGCAGCACGCGATGCCAGGGCAGCAAATCGTCGTGCTGGGCCGACAGCAGGCGCGCCACGCGACGCGCCCCACGCGGCAAGCCAGCCAAACGCGCTACCTCGCCATAGCCGCGCACCTCGCCTTCGGGAATCGCTCGGATTACTTCAAGAATGGCTCGGTCGGTCGCAGTCAGGGTCATAGCGCTACCATAACGAGGCAAGAGGACCCTGCCATGCAAAATTTTGAACAAATCCGCGACTATGTGAAGTCGCAATACCGCCTCACCAATAACGATGCCGACGTGTTGTGCGTCGAGCTGTCCTTGGAAGGCGGCAAGCGCCACCAAAGCGTGTTCCTTGCCGAACTCGAAGACGACGACGGCCGCCTGCTGCTGCGCGTCAGCACCATCATTGCGCCGATTACCGGCATGGATGCGCGACGCATGCTGGCCTACAACTGGCACTCGCGCATCGGCTGGCTGGCCATCGGCGAACTCGACGGCGTGCCCTACCTGCAGCTCTGCGAAAACCGCTCGTATCAGGCCTTAGACGGGGCTGAGCTGGATCGCTTGGTTCTCGAAATTGGCGGCCAAGGCGACAGCATGGAGCGCCTGCTTTCCGCCGGCGGCGATCTGCTCTGACATGATCGAGTTCCTCATCGTTCTAGTGCTCGTGATCGCGAACGGCTTTTTCGCGATGTCCGAAATGGCCGTCATGACCTCGCGTAAGGGTCGCTTGAAGCAGCTAGGCCGCGAAAGTCGCGGCGCGCGCAAGGCCTTGGCCTTGGCCGAGCAGCCCGATGGATTCCTGTCCTCGGTACAGGTGTGGATCACCCTTCTCGGCCTCTTGATGGGCTATTTCGGCGCCGAGACCTTTGCCGAGCGTCTGGGCCCGGTGATGCTGGACGCCGGCCTCGATGCCGTGTGGGCACAGCGCGTGGCGTATGCGGTCAGCTTCTCGATCATCCTTTACATCTCGGTGGTGTTTGGCGAACTGGTGCCGAAGCGCGTCGCCACGCTCTACCCCGAGCGCATCGCTTCCATCGTGGCACTGCCGATGGGTGTGATGACCACCATCGCCCGACCCTTCGTGGCTGCGCTGGCCTCGTCCACTCGCCTGCTGTTGAAGCTGCTCCGCGCTGAAAACGCGGACGGCGACCGGGTAACGGAAGAAGAGATTCGTCTGCTGGTTGCTGAAGGCCACGAACAGGGCCTCATCGACGCCGACGAGCAGGCGATGGTGAATCGCGTGCTGCGCCTAGGCGACCGCAGCGCCGCCAGCCTGATGACCCCGCGCACGCGCATCGTGTGGCTCGACGCCAATGCACCGCTCGAAGAAAACCTCGCGGCCATGCGCGAGACGCCTTATTCGCGCTATCCGGTCTACCGCGACAGCGATACCGAGGTGCTCGGCATCCTCGAAATGAAAAGCCTCACGGGGCGCATCGGCCAAGGCGGCGCCGTCGACCTGTTTGCGCAGATGAAGCCGGCACTGTTTGTTTCCGAGTCCACGCAGGCCATGCGCCTGCTTGAAATCCTCCGCGAAGAGCAGCAGACCATGGCGCTCGTAGTCGATGAATACGGCGAAGTCATCGGCACCGTAACCACCAGCGATTTGCTTGGCGCCGTGATTGGTCGCGGTCAGGCCTCGCACGAAGCCGGCGACGACGAGCCGCAGCTGGTGACGCGCGACGACGGCAGTTGGCTCGTCGATGGCCGATATTCGGGTGATGACACCCGCGAACTGCTGGGCGTCAGCGCCCTGCCCGGCGAGGACGAGCACGACTTCCACACCATCGCCGGCATGACCGTCGCGCACTTCGGCCGCATTCCTGAAGTGGGCGAATCCTTCCGCTGGCAGGGCTGGCGTATTGAAGTGGTCGACCGCGACGGCGCACGACTCGACAAACTGCTGGTCTCGCGCGAGGACACCGCCTCGGCGGATGACGGCGGCTGAACGCACCGTCCCATGCATGACCGAACGACTACCGCCGGGCTGCTCGCGGACATCGTCGAAAACCACTCGGGTGCCCTGCCCTTAGGCGACCTGCTCAACACCTTTAGCGAGCGTGCCTTCGGGCTGTTCTTGCTGCTGGGCATCCTGCCGGCCTTCCTGCCGCTTCCCGCCGGCGCCGGCGCCATCAGCGGCCCGCTGGTGGTCTTGGCCGGCCTGCAGCTGCTCGCACAGGCCGAACACCCTTGGCTGCCGGCGTGGCTGCGTCGTCGCCCGGTGGCCATAGCCAGCATTGATCGTATGCGGCGGCGCTTGGCGCGCCCTTTGCGCTGGCTGGAACGGGCCAGTCGGCCGCGCTGGCCGGCGATAATTGATCACCCCGCAGCGAAGGCTTTCACCGGGCTGCTGCTGGTCATGCTGGGCGTGCTGCTAGCCCTGCCGATCCCGCTGACCAACTACCCGTTCGGCCTGGTGCTGCTGGTGTTTGCGGTCGCGCTGATTGAACGGGATGGCGTCGGCATGACGCTGGCATGGACGCTCGGCGTGCTGGAAATCGTCCTCGTGCTGATGCTCGTCGACGAGGCCGCGGCTGCGCTAATGGCGTTGTTCGACCGCGTCGTCGCGTGGCTCTAGTGCAATCCGCAACGCCCCTGCGGCCTTAGCCGAACAAGCGCGCAATCTCTTCAGCGCTGACCGGGCGCCCAAGATGGAAGCCCTGCCCTAAGGGGCAGCCGCGCTCGCGAAGCAAATCGTGCTGCCCGACGTTCTCGATGCCCTCGGCCACGACCGTGACGCCCAGCGAGCGCGCCATGGCAATGATGGCGCTGGTGAGCGCCAGATCATTTGGGTCGTGCAGCAAATCGGTGACGAAGCTGCGATCAATCTTGACGCCGTCCACCGGCACCCGACGCAGGTGCGAGAGGCCAGAAAAACCGGTGCCGAAGTCGTCCAGCCAAATGCCCACGCCCACGGCGCGAAGCCGGGTGAATGCGGCGGTCGCCTGCGATTCGTCGCGAAGGATGGCGGTTTCGGTGAGTTCCAAATGCAGGCGCTGCGGCGCGAGTCCGCTTGCCTTGAGTGCCGCCGCCACCGTCTCCGGCAGGTCTCCGCGAGCCAGCTGTCGCGGCGACACGTTGATCGCGATGAAGGGCGCCGGCAAGCCGACGGGAGCGACCCATTCCGCCGCCACCCGCATTGCACCATCGAGCACGCGGTCGCCGATCGCTTCAATTTGACCGCTGTCTTCGGCAATCGGAATAAAGATCGACGGCGGCACCAGACCCAGTTTCGGATGCGTCCAGCGCAGTAGGGCCTCGGCCCCGACGACTCGGCCGTCCGTCAGGTCGAACACCGGCTGGAAGGCAAGGCTCATTTCGCCGCGCTCCCAAGCGCCGCGCAGGTCGTGCTCTAGGCGAACGCGGCGCTCCACTTCTTCGTCGAGCGCGCGCGAGTAGAAGCGAAAGCAGCCCTTCCCTGCCGCCTTCGCTTGGTACATCGCCATATCGGCGTTCTTAACCATCTGCGATGCGGAAGCAGCGTCATCGGGAAAGACTGTGATGCCGATCGAGGCCGTCACCACCAAGTCGCGATCGTGCAGGGCCAGCGGTGCAGTGATCGCCGCCAAGATGCGCTGCGCCAGAATTTCCGCACGATTCCGCACCGACGTAGCTGGAAACAGCACGACGAATTCATCGCCGCCAAAGCGCGCCAGTTCGATCACATTAAGCGACTCGGCTTCGCAGGCTTGACGCAGACGCGAGGCCACTTCGACCAAGAGTTCATCACCGGCGTGATGACCCAGGGTGTCGTTCACGCGCTTGATGTCGTCCAAGTCGATGAACATCAGCGCCAGTTCACCGCTGCTGGCCTGCAGAGTGAGAAGCCGCGATTCCAGTGACTCACTCAAGGCCAAACGGTTGCCAAGACCCGTCAGCGGATCGGTATATGCGATGCGGCGAATATCGCGTTCATGCTTCGCCACGGACTCGGCCATGCGCGCGAACACCCGCGTGAGGTCGCCGATTTCATCGTTGCGCGCTTCAAGATGGCGAGCCTCGGTGTAGCGTCCTGCTTCCACGGCGAGCGCCGCGCGGGCCAGTCCACCGATGGGTTTCAGCACACGACGGCGCAGCGTGTGTAGGGCCGCAAGGCCCAACAAACTGACCAGCAGCAGCCCCGCCAGCAACCAGCGCAAATGCGACTGCTGCGTGGCCTGCAGGCCTACTTCAACCGTCTGTCCCCAGACGCGAGCGGCGTCTTCGCCGGACTTCATGGAGAGTCCGATGCGCGCCGTGCCGATGGTCTGTCCACCCAGTTGAATCGGTGCCTCAACGGTCAAGGCACCGCGGAACCACGCAGCATGCACATGCGGCCGCGTAGCGCTGGGGACGACCGTCGAATCGGCCTCAAGCGGCAGTGCCAGCTCGCCAAAACGCGCGATGTCTCCACTGCCGTCATGAACGATGCGGCCCTCGGCATCGGTGATCAGCACAGACACCACATCGGCTTGGCGGCCGGTGTTGCGCGCGTGTTCGCCGATGCGGTCCAAATCCAAGAAATAGAGCGGGTTTGCCACGACGGTGGCGAGTTGATCGGCCAAAGCCACACCGCGTTGCTCAAGTCCCTGCCGCACCACGTCAAGCACCAGCGCGTCACCCTCGTCGCGAAGTTCGGCAAAGCTGCGCGATTCCCGCCAGATCAAACCGGCGAATACCACCACGATGACGAGCAGGCTAAGCAGCACCCAAGCCACCGCTTGGGCGCGCAAGGTCCAGCGCAGCATCATTCAATGGCCTCGCGAGTGCGGCGGGCCGCTTCAGAGAGCGCTACTAGGGCCCGGCGCTCATCGGGGCCGGGCACTGAAAAGCCGGTGGTGTCGAAAAACGCCGCCAAGGCCGCACGGCCCTCCTCGGTCTTCGGTGCATCAAGCAGCACCTCGCGAAGCCGATCGCGAACGCGCGGCTCCAAATCAGCGCGGACCAGTTCCAGCGCGCGCGGCGCCGACACGCTCTCGCCAATGATGCGCAGGGACGCAGCGCGGGGGTCGCGCTCCCGCAGTTGTGCCAGATCAACCTCGCTGAACGCGCCGGCATCGACTACGCCCTTCAGCACCCAAGTGGCGATGTTGGCTTCGGAATTTGCGAACACATAGCCCACGCCCTCGGAGCGCGGCTGGTCGGCGGGCGACGGCAAAATCTCCATCGGAATGCCAGCGTCTAACAGCGCGATCGCCGGCAGCAGATAGGCGCTAGTGGACGAAGGACTTTGCAAGGCAATGCGGCGACCGCGCAGGTCACTGACGTTCTGGATCGGCGAGTTGGCCGGAACGAACATCACGGAACGGTAGTGCGTCACGCCATCACGCTCGGTTTGCAGCAGCACTTCCGCGCGAGCGCGTTGAATGAGGGTGAGCCCCATCGATGCCGTTTCAGTGACCCAGTCCACGCGCCCGTGGCGCAGGTAGCTGGTCATCCGCGAGGCGTCAGGCGCCATCAGGATACGTCCCTCGCGAATGCCGACATCCGCCAATCGCGGTACCACGTAATCGAGCAGAGGCTTGAGCTGGTCGTGATGCCGCTGGGGGTCGTCGCTAATGCGACCAAGAACAAGAACGCCGGGCTCGGCCGCGGCAGGGGCTGCCAAAGCCAGGAAAAACATCATCGCGATGCTGCGCCACATGTACCGCCCGTTCATTACCAACCTTGCCACGAAAAACTCGTCGATTCTGACACGAATTGACGATTATTGTGTTTTCTTGGAACTCGCTAAATGAGCCATCCGCTGGGCGTCCGCCAGAATGCCGTGCAGCACGCGCACCTCGCGCTCATCCATCTGCGTTCGCAAGAAAAGTCGGCGCAAACGGCGCATTACCGTCGTGCCCGCGCGTCCTTTATGAAAATCGATGTCGTGCAGGGCTTGGTCCAAATGGGCGAAGAAGCGCTCCATTTCGTCATGCGTGGCCGGTGGGCGTTCGTCGAGCGGGTCCCGCGCGGCTTCAACGCCCTCGGCCTCCATCGCCGCCAATCGAAGCTCGTAGGCCAAGACCTGCACGGCTTGAGACAAGTTGAGCGAGGAGAACGCCGCATCGGTGGGAATGCAGACCGACGCGTGGCAGCGCTGCAACTCGGCGTTTTGCAGGCCAGTGCGCTCGGGGCCGAAGACCAAGGCCACCTCACCGCCGCGGCTGGCGTCCAGCAGACGCGCAGCGGCTTCGCGCGGACTCATTTCCGGCATCGGCACGGCGCGCTGCGTGGCGGTGCTGCCCAAGACCAGGGTGCAGCCGGCGACCGCGGCATCGAGGGTGTCGGTGATTCGCGCCTCGGCCAAAAGATCATCGGCGCCTGCAGCCAAGGCCGTGGCCTCTGCATGCGGAAACTTCTCCGGGGCCACCAAATGGATGGCGCCAAAGCCCATGGTTTTCAGGGCGCGGGCGGCCGAACCGATATTTCGCGGATGCTGCGTTCCGACCAACACCATTCGGATTCGTTCAAGCGCGCGCAAGGTTGACCCCGGCCAAGCTGCTATCCTTCGCGCCGGCTCGGCAATGACCGAACCAACGTTCTTCATCAATCTGGCGGAAGAGAGGCGGGCAGCCCATGCAGAACCCTGTCGTGAATGTCATGGTCAAGGCGGCGAGAGCCGCGGGCAATGTCCTGCTGCGCCACATGTCGCGCCTCGAAAGCCTGACGGTGGTTGAAAAATCCCGTCAGGACTACGCCAGCGATGTCGACAGCTTGGCCGAGCGCGAAATCATACGCGAGCTGAAGCGAGCCTACCCCGACTACGCCATCCTCGGCGAAGAAACCGGCCAGACCGGCAAGGGTCGCTTCACCTTTATCGTTGACCCGCTCGACGGCACCTCGAACTACCTGCGCGGAATCCCGCATTTCTGCGTGTCGATTGCCCTTTGCGATAACGGCGAACCCACTGACGGCGTCATTTACGACCCCGTCCGTAATGAGCTGTTTTGCGCCTCGCGCGGTGGCGGCGCGGTGCTTAACGACCGCCGTATCCGCATCAATCCGCAGCGCGAACTGACGGGCTCGCTGTTAATCACCGGCTTCCCGCCGCGTGAGCGCAAGCGCCTTAGCCCGCAGCTGAAAGCCGTCGAAATGCTCTTGGTCGAGGCCGAAGACGTGCGCCGCAGCGGCTCGGCCGCGCTGGATTTGGCTTGGGTGGCCGCCGGCCGCGCCGACGGTTATTTCGAAGCGGGCGTCAAAGCCTGGGACATCGCGGCGGGCATCCTGATCGTTCGCGAGGCTGGCGGTCGCGCCTGCGACTTCAAGGGCCGCAACGAGAAAATCCTTTTCGAAGGCCAGTGCATTGCCGGCCCCATGAAGGTGGTCGACTCGGTGCAAAAAGCCGTCCTGGAATCCGGCTGGCTGGCGAGCTTTGCGCCGCCGCCTCTGCGCCCCGACGCCGCTGTCTAAGCCATCGCGTTTTTCAGCGCCGAGTCTTCGAGATCGCGCTAGCGCGATTGCGTGGCAATCAGGTGCGCCAAGCGATCACGATTCAAATTGCTCGCCAAAACCACGTCGCCCGAGGTGATCAGCCTCGGCAGACGCTGTAGCACCCAAGCCAAGTCAGCATCGGCGGGCAGCGGAACCTGCGGCAAGAGCCCAAGCCAGCCGTTGCGGCCGCCCTGCTTGACCGTGTAGAGCGCCAGATCCGCCAAGGCCACGACGGCCTCCCAGTCCAACACCATCGGCGCAGAGGCGTCCCACGGCAGTGGCGCGTAGCCCAAGCTGGCCGTCATGTTCAGCGGCGTGCCGCTGCTGATAAAGGCCTGCCCGGCAATCGATTCGCGCACCCGCTCGGCCAGTTCCGCGGCACCAGCACGCGTCGTGTCCCGCGCGACGACCAGGAACTCCTCTCCACCCCAGCGCACCAGATGATCCGTCGAACGAAAGACGTCGCGCAGTCGCGCGGCGAACTGGCGCAGCAGTTCGTCACCGGCGGAATGCCCGTGACGGTCATTGACCGACTTAAAGTGGTCGATGTCGATCATGAAGACCACCATGTCTTGCCGAGCCTCATCGCTTTCCACGCCCGGATGACGGCGCACCCAGAGCGCCATCTCTGACGCCATTTCCAGCGACATAAATCGACGATTGCGCAGTCCGGTCAGTGGATCGGTCAGGCTCGCCTCCTCGAACTCGCGAGTCCGCACCCGAAGCGCCTCGGACAGCACGCGCAACTCTTTCGTTCGCCGCGACACCTCCGGCTCAAGCGACTCGCGGGCGCGCTGCAGGCTGCGGGTACGCCAGCGCACAAGCGACGTTGACAGCAGCACCAACAGCAGCAGCGCAATCGAGACGAACCACGGTGTTTGCCACCAGTGTGGCGCCACCACAACGGTCAATCGCGCGGGCTGTGCGCCCCACTCGCCTTGGCGACTCGTGCCCTCCACGACGAAGGCGTAGGTGCCGGGCCAGAGGTTGCCGTATGAGGCAAGACGATTGTCCGCAGAAACCTCAACCCAATCTTGGTCAACACCTTCGAGCCGGTAGCGATAACGATTGCGCGACGGCGCGCTCAGGTCGAGCGCCGAAAATTCAATCACGAACCCGCGCTGCCCCGGCGACACCTGCAAGACCTCAGCAGCCGGACCAATCGGCGCGCGGACGCCGTCCACGCGAACGTCGGTGATCACCAATGGCGGACGATACGCCCAAGGACGAAATGCGCTGGGATCGATGAGCAAGACGCCTTCGCGCCCGCCGTACGCGAGTCGCCCATCATCAAGCCGAGCGTAAGAACGAAACCATCCGGTGCCAATTTGGGCACCGTCGGCGGGCAGCAGAACGCGGAAGCGATCGCTTGCCGGATTAAACATGGCGCGCTGCGTCCAAACACGGCCCTCGCGATCGTCCAGCAAATTCGCGCCGAAGCTGACGCCGTCATCGCCGAAGCGCGCACTGATGGCCTCCATCTCCATCGCACCGTCGTCCCCACGCTGCGCACGAAACAGGCCGCTGGCATCCACCCAAAGCTGCCCTGCGGCGTCTACAAGCAGTCCGTTGATGTCAAGAATGCGCGGCTCGCCGCCGACCCGTGTGGGGACCGCCGACAGGGTTTGACTCGCGCCGTCCAGTCGCATCAGGCCCATGGAGCCGCCCACCCAGGCGCCCTCCGCGTCCACCTGAAGCGCCTCTACCCCGCCGGTCACATCTCGGCCATCAGCGTGGTCGACGCGCGAAGGAGGCGCCCCCGAAGTATCCGCCCGAAACAGTCCGTCCGCGGTCCCAATCCAGAGCGCGTTGCGGCCAGCCGGCCACAGTCGACGTACCGATGAGCCCTCAAGAAATTCCGGACCCGCCACGCGCATAAAGCGCGCCGAGTCGGCAGGACGGCGATACAAACCAAGCTCTGTCGCGACCCAAAGGCTGCCGTCCAAGGTCGTCGCGAGCCCGGCCGGTTGGTCGCCCTCAAACTGGCCGCGGGCGACGTCGCCCGGACGCAATAGGGACTCCAAGCTCAAGTCCGGACGCATTCGCGCGATGCCCGCACCGCCCAAACCCAGCCACAGGCCACCTTCGCCGTCGCCGCCCATGGTCAGCACATTGAACTGCGGCATCGGCGGGTCTTCGCCGGGTCGGTATCGGCGACTGGTCAAGCCGCGTGGACGCGGGTCCGCACGCTGCACGCCACCACCGAAGCTGCCCACCCAAAGCAGGCCCGCGCGATCCACCAACAAGGCGCGAATTTCAGCCGAGTCCAAGCCAAGCGGGTTGCCGGGTGCGGCGCGGATAGAACGCACGCGCTCGGCATTCGCCAAGGCGTGGACGTCGATTCCCCCCGAGTGCCCGAGCCAGACTTCGCCCGGCAAGGGCTCGGCTAACGCGCTGAATCCGCTTCCTTGCCACCGGCGAACCTCAGCGGGATCGGGAGCCGCGGCCCGCGCCACGATCGCCGCCGGCACCACTGCCGTCTGCCCTTGCTGCGCCCCAATCCACACGTCGCCCGAGGACACCTGGGCAATCGCTCGAATGCGTGCGGTGGCAAAGCCCAGTGCATCACCCGGCCTCGACAAGACGCGCTCGAGCCGGCTGCGGCTGGCGTCGATACGGACCAGTCCGCGCCATGTGCCGACCCACACTTGATCGTGACGGTCTACCGCCAGCGCCGAGATACGATCATCGGGAAGGCTGCGCGAATCAGTGGCGTCGTGGCGCCACGTGGTAACCGCAGCGCCCGGCACCAGCCGAATCAATCCGCCGCCGGTGGTCCCAACCCAAATGCCGCCCGCTGCGTCTTCCGCCATCGCCCGAACGGGCAAGGCCGGCACGCCTTCGGCCACGCCAAAACGCTCGAAGCGGTCTAAAGCCGGGTCGTAGCGTGCAACGCCCTCAGCCTCGGTCCCCACCCATATGCGTCCATCACGCGAACGCATGACCACGCGAACGACATTTCCCGGCAGGCTGTACGCATCGGCTCGATCGGCCACATAACTTCGGAAGCGATAGCCGTCGTAACGAACTAGGCCCTGGGTGGTCGCAATCCACAGAAAGCCCTGACCGTCTTCGGCCAGCCCGGTGACCACGCCGTCGTTCACTTCATCGGCATTGCCGACGCGATCAAACAATAAGGGCGAGGACAGCAAAGGCGCTGCCCACGCCGTCGTCGCGAGGCCCAAGATCAAACACAGCAGCAGGATCGCGATGGCACAGCTGCCGAGTGGACGAGCCCGGGCGCTCGGCCCAATCGCACAGCGCCCGCCCTTCGCAGTCGCGACGAGTTCACTCAGCAATGGGGAAATGCTCGCCTTCGGCATCCACGGCTCTGCCCGACACAAGGCCTTACTTTAGCCGCAAAAACAAAAAAGCCGCGGACCGTTCCGCGGCTTTCTTGGGTCGCCTGCCGTGAGCATCGTCGAGACGCTTACGGACGCCGGTCGAGCTCGCTGTCGTCTTTCGCCTTGGGCAGCAAGTCCTGCTTGCTCACCTTCAGCCAGACCAGCAGGGGGCAGGCGATAAAGATGGACGAGAGCGTGCCAATGACGATGCCCAAAATCTGCGCTTCGGCCATGCCCTGCAGGCTGTTGCCGCCATAAAAGTACAGGGCAAATACCGTCAATAGAGCGACTGCCGACGTAATGATCGTGCGCGACAGGGTTTGATTGATCGAGCGGTTCAGCACCTCGTTCGCATCGCCCTTATGCATCGTTCGAAAATTTTCTCGAACGCGGTCGAAGACCACGATGGTGTCGTTAATCGAGTAGCCCATCACCGATAGCACGCCCGCCAACACGATCAAGTCGAACTCGTGCTGCATGAGCGAGAACCAGCCAAGCACTAAAACAACGTCGTGCAGGGTGGTGATGATCGCCGCGACCGCGAACTTCCACTCAAAGCGGAAGGTGATGTAGACGAGGAAGCCGACCACCACGAAGAACAGCGCGAGGATGCCGTTCTCCGCCAATTCCTTGCCGACCTGCGGACCGACGAAATCAGAGCGCACGACGGTGACGGCATTACCCGGCTCGCGCAACAGCTCGGCAATCGTGCCGCCGGTGGCCGTGGCTTCCGCCGCAGCGGCCGCATCGTCGCCGCCGGTGTCTTCCGGCTGCAGGCGCACGATGACGTCGTTGGCCGAGCCGAAGGTTTGCACGATGGGATTACTGACCCCGCCGGCCTCCAGCTCTTCGCGAATCTTCTCGAGATCCGGCGCCTGCTCGAATTTCAGTTCGGCGACGGTGCCGCCGGTGAAGTCGAGCGCAAAGTTGAAGCCCTTGAGGGGCATCAAAACGATCGCCACCACCATCACACCAAAGGCAATGGCAAGGGCCGGGAGACGCCAGCGAAGGACGTCGAAGTGAGTTTCAAAGGGAATAAGACGAAACACGCGGAGACTCCGGTCAGATGGCCAGGCCAGCCAGCTTGCGGCGGCGGCCATAGATCAGGGTGGCGACACCGCGCGACACCGACACAGCGGTGTACATCGAGGTCAGGATGCCGATGATCAGCGAGAGCGCGAAGCCCTTCACCGGACCGGTGCCGAATACGAACAGGGCCAAACCCGCCAGAATCGCGGTGACGTTGGCGTCCAGAATGGTGCCGGAGGCCTTCTCGTAGCCGGTGGCGATGGCGTTGAGCGGCGTATTGCCGGCTCGCAACTCCTCGCGGATTCGCTCATTGATCAGCACGTTGGCGTCGACCGATAGACCGACGGTCAAGGCAATACCGGCAAGGCCCGGCAGCGACAAGGTCGCTCCGAAGATCGACATCACCGCCACCAGCATCAGCAAGTTCAGCAGCAGGGCAATGTTGGTGATGATCCCGAACATCCGGTAGTAAATGATGAAGAACACGAGCACCAGCATGAAGCTGGCCGCAATCGCCTTTAAGCCGCGGTCGATGTTCTCGGCACCCAAGCTCGGACCGATGATGCGTTCTTCGGCGAACTCCATCGGAGCCGCTAGCGCTCCCGAGCGCAACAGCAGCGCCAGCTGTTGCGCTTCGACCTGACTTTCCAAACCGGTGGTCTGGAACTGACGGCCGAACACGCCGCGCACCGTGGCAGCCGAGATCACTTCCTCGGTCACGCGGGTGCCGCGCACTTCTTCACCGTTGACGATCGTGACCTCGGGGATGCGCTCGATGTACACGACGCCCAAACGCTGGCCGACGTTCTGCGACGTGAAGTCGAACATGCGCTGGCCGGCAGACGCGTTCAGCGTGATGTCGACCTTAGGCGTGCCCGACTGCGTGTCGGTGCCCGAGGTTGCGCCCACCAGCTGGTCGCCGGCGGCAATAACGCGCTTGGACAGAATCAGCGGCAAACGCTCGGTCTGCGAGCCGGTGCGGCGCTGGTAATAAACGCGGCCATCCGGCGGCACGTTGCCGCTGGCCAAAGCCGCCGCCGCCTGCGCTTCGTCACCGATGACGGCGCGAAACTCCAGCGTAGCGGTCGCGCCAATCACGCGCTTTGCCAGCGCGGTATCTTGAACGCCCGGCAGCTGCACGACGATGCGCGACTCACCCTGACGAGTGACGACGGGCTCAGCGACGCCCAGCGCGTTGATGCGGTTGCGAAGAATTGCGACGTTCTGATTGATGGTGTCGGCCAGCAAGGCCTGCAGCACCGCATCCGGAATACGCGCAGTAAAGCCCGGCGCCGAAGCGCCCGAAAGAGGCTGCAACACCAGCTCAGGAGCGTCTACCGCGACGGCCGCTAGGGCTTTCGCCAGGTCTTCCTCGCGGCTCAGTCGAATAAGCACATCGGCCGGACGAACCAGCACTTCCTGCGACGCGATTTTCTGCTCGCGCAGCACCACGCGAATCTGCTCGGCGTAGCCGTTCTCGCGCTTTTCAAGCGCCGACTGCTGGTCGACCTGCAGCAAGAAGTGCACGCCGCCCTGCAAATCGAGGCCCAGCAGCATCGGCTTGCCGCCGAACGCCTCGATCCATCCCGGCACGGTCGATGCGAGGTTCTGGGCCACGACATAGCCGCTTTCCAACGCCGGCCGCAGCAGCTCAGAGGCGCGAAGCTGATCTTCCGCACCGAGCCGCACCATCAGACTGTCGCCCTCTTTCGCCACCGACTTGGTCGGGATGCCGGCCTCGGTCAGCAGACCTTCCACGCGGGCGTCCAAGGCGTCGTCGACGGCAAAACCGCGATTGGCCGTGATCTGCACCGCGGCGTCTTGCGGGTAGAGGTTAGGAAGCGCGTACATCGTGCTGGCGACCAGCACGACCAGCGCAACGATGAATTTCCAACGGGCATATTCAAGCATGAGTGCACTTCAGGCCGGGCGAGCGCCGACCAAAGAGCCGGCATGAAGCCGACGTGATGGGGATGATCAAAGGGACTTCAAGGTGCCCTTGGGAAGGATCGCGCTGATGGCGCCCTTCTGCAGCTTGACCTTGTTGCCTTCACCGATCTCGACGGTGATGAAGCTCTCGCCGACGTCTTCAATGCGGCCAGCAATGCCGCCGCTGGTGACCACTTCGTCGCCTTTGGCCAACTTTTCGACCATCAGGCGGTGTTCTTTCTGCCGCTTCATCTGCGGGCGAATCATCATGAAATACATCAGGACGAAGACACCGCCGAGCATGATGAAGCTGATGAGCGGGGAACCCTGCGCCGGGGCAGCGGCCTGAGCGTGGGCGGGAGAAATGAAGAAATCGAGCAGGGACATGGACTTAGCAGTATCCGGTCGGCCAAAGAGCGCAGAAGTATGCCATGCCGCGCCGGATCATCCGTGGCCTTCAGGCCGAAGCCCGGTCTAAAAACGGCTCAGGACGCTTCGCCGGCCGCTTTGGCCCGATAAAAGCCCTCGCGGAATTCGGCAAAGCG
>JBBQIA010000010.1:0-15720 GCA_038324485.1 Lysobacterales bacterium | reverse complement strand
GTCACCGGCGCATCGGGCAGCGGTCCGGCCTACGTCTTTTTGATGGCCGAAGCCATGCAGGCTGCTGCCGAAGCCGAAGGCTTACCGGCAGAAGCCGCACGCACCTTGGTGGTGGAAACGATTTTTGGCGCAGCGCGGATGCTCAAAGAAAGCGGCGAGTCGGCCACGACCCTGCGCGAACGCGTGACCTCGCCGAATGGCACCACACAGGCGGCACTGGATGCCTTCGCCGCAGGCGGCTTCACGCCGCTCGTCGCCCGCGCCGTTCACGCTGCGCGACGTCGTGGTGCGGAACTTTCCGCCGCGAACGATTGATGGTTTGACTGACGGAGTTCGACGATGAGCACCCGCATTTTTCTGGCACAACGCGTCGCCCTAGTGGCGACACTGCTGGGCCTTCCGGTCGCAGCCATACCGCCCGGCACAGCCGCCGTGGCCGCTGAAACGAAGACCACAGCAGCGGCCTCTGTGACCTATGCCTCGGGCATGAACAGCACCCGCGTCGGCGACATCACGGTGCATTACAACGCCATTCCCAGCACGACTCTGACACCCGACATCGCGCGACGAAATGGCCTGACGCGGTCCAGCAATCGCGCGCTCTTAAATGTGTCCGTGCAGCGTGGCGAGAGAGCGGCCGACGGCGTCGCAATACCGGCTCGCATCGAGGCCGCCGCGACCAATCCCGTGGGCCAGCGGCAGACTCTGAACTTGCGTGAAGTCCAGGACGGAAGCGCGCTGTATTACCTCGGCGAAGCGCGCATTGAAGAGCGCGACACGATCGATTTCGATCTCGTTGTGACCGTCGACGATAGCCCGCCGATTCGCGTGCGCTATCGGCAAGAGTTTTGGCCCGCGGCGACGACGCGCTAACGCATGGCTCTGTATTTCGTTCGCCACGCTCAGGCCAGTTACGGCACCGACGACTACGACCGTCTTTCCCCGCTGGGCTGGACGCAGGCCGGCCACCTCGGCACCTGGTTGGCCGCTGAGCCGCACACCTTCGCTCGGGTCCGGGTCGGCGCCATGCGCCGCCATCGCGAAACCTTCGAGGCCATCCGACGCGCTTACGCGGACGCCGGCCATTCACTGCCCGAGCCCGAGGAAGACCCGGCCCTCAACGAGTTCGACCACGGCGCGGTGATTCGCGCTTACCTGCAAGAGCGCGCCAACGCCGACATGCTTGCCCGGGCGGCCTCGCACGATCCGGCAGTGATCGGCCCGATGCTGCATGCGGCCATTCTGGCTTGGGCCATGGACGAACTGAGCGCGGTGCCCGAGCGCTGGGACGTGTTCGGTGAGCGGGTGACGCAGGCCGCGAACGCAGCGCGCGACGCAGCGCAGGACGGCCCAACCTTGGTTGTGAGCTCCGGCGGCGTTATTGCGCGACTGGCGCAGCAGGCACTCGACGTGCCCGCGTCGCGCGCGGTCGATCTGAATCTTGCGATTCGCAACGCGTCGATCAATGAATTTCACCTCGCCACCGAGGGGCTGCGCTTTGGCAGCTTCAACACCCTGCCGCATTTGGCGCACGACCGCCGGATGTGGACCTACTTTTAGAGGACGGCGCCATGAGCCCCCTGTTTCCATTTTCCGAACGCGCCCGCGCGCTCGACGCGACGCTCGCGCAGTTCATGGCCGAACGAGTGCTCCCTGCAGAAGTTGAGGTGCACGCTTGGCAGCAGGACCCGGCCACGCGCTGGACCGTCTGCCCGCGCATTGAAAGCTTGAAGCGCGAGGCGAAAGACGCCGGCCTGTGGAATCTGTTTCTGCCCGACGCGACCCATGGCGCAGGCCTGTCGAACCTGGATTACGCCCCGCTGGCCGAGCGCATGGGCCGGGTGCCGTGGGCGCCCGAGGTCTTCAACTGCAACGCGCCGGACACCGGCAACATGGAAGTGCTGGCGCACTTTGCTGACTCGACGCAGCAGGCGAAGTGGCTGATGCCGTTGCTGCGCGGCGAAATCCGCTCGGCCTTCGCGATGACCGAGCCGGACGTCGCCTCGTCGGACGCGACGAACATTGCGCTGCGCATCGTTCGCGACGGCGACCACTACGTCTTGAATGGCCGGAAGTGGTGGATCACCGGCGCTGGGGACCCGCGCTGCGCGATTCTGATCGTGATGGGCGTCACCACGCCGGAAGCCGAGGCGCATGCGCGGCATGCGATGGTCTTGGTACCCATGGACACGCCGGGGCTTCGCGTCGTTCGACCCCTGCAGGTCTTCGGTCACGACGACGCACCAAGCGGCCATGTGGAACTCGAATTTAATGAAGTTCGCGTGCCGGTTGCCAACCTGATCGGCGGCGAAGGCCAAGGTTTTGCGCTGGCGCAGGCGCGGCTGGGACCCGGCCGCATCCACCACTGCATGCGCTTGATCGGCATGGCCCAGCGGGCCTTGGACATGATGGTGGCGCGCGCTAATTCGCGCATCGCGTTTGGCAAGCCGCTCGGCCTGCAGGGCATGGTGCAAGACGCCAACGCGCTGTCGCGCTGCGAGATCGAACAGGCACGATTGCTCACCCTCGACGCCGCCGCGCAGCTCGACGCCAAGGGCAATAAGGGCGCTCGCGACGCCATCGGGATGATCAAGATCGTGGCCCCGCGCATGGCCTGTGCCGTGGTCGATCGCGCCATCCAGATTCACGGCGCGGGCGGCTTGGCCGACCCATTCCTCTCGGCCGCCTACACCGGGGCGCGCTGCCTGCGCTTGGCCGATGGTCCGGACGAAGTGCACCTGGCCTCGCTGGCCAAGGGCATGCTGAAAAAAGCCCGCATCGCCGATGAGGCAAGTTCGGTCGCCTCGCCATGAGTCGTCCCGACTTCGACCTCGATGAAGCCGCCCTGGCCGCGGCCCTCGAAGCCGCCATTCCCGGTTTTCGCGGACCACTGACGGCCACCAAGTTCAAGGGCGGCCAAAGCAATCCGACGTATCGATTGGATGCGGCCTCGGGCCCGCTCGTGCTGCGCCGCAAGCCACCGGGCGTGCTGCTGGCCTCCGCGCATGCCGTGGACCGCGAATTTCGCGTGCTCTCAGCGCTACAGGGGCACGTGCCGGTGGCCAAGCCGCGCTGGCTCTGCCGCGACGAGGCGGTGATTGGGTCGATGTTCTACGCCATGGATTTTATCGATGGCCGCGTCGAGTGGGACCCGTCGCTGCCCGACCATTCGCCCGAGGCGCGCACCGCGCATTACGACGCAATCATCGATGTAATGGCCTCGATCCACAGCGTTGATGTTGAGGCGACAGGACTCGGCGACTTTGGCAAACCCGGTAACTATTTTGAGCGTCAAATCGCGCGCTGGAGCGGGCAGTACGAGGCCAGCCGCACGCGCGACATTCCAGCGATGGACCAATTGATGGCCGACTTGCCCGGCCGCTGCCCGGCCGACGATGGCCGCATCTCGCTGGTGCATGGCGACTTCCGCATCGACAACCTGATGTGGGCCAAGGACGAGGCGCGGATTCTGGCCGTGATGGATTGGGAACTGGCGACGCTGGGCCATCCACTCGCAGACCTCGGCTACTTCTGCATGGCCCTGCGCCTTCCGCGCAACCCGGCGCTGCCGGGCTTAGCGGGGCTGGATCGCGCCACGCTCGGCATTCCTACCGAAGCCGCTCTGCTGACGCGCTATTCCGAACGTACCGGGCAGGCGATACCGGAGGACTGGGGCTTTGTTTTAGCGTTTAGCTTCTTCCGCTTGGCCGCCATCGCACAGGGCGTTGCGAAGCGCGCCGAGCAAGGCAACGCCAGCAGCACGCAGGCCCAGCAGGCTGGCCAGATGGTGGAATTGCTCGCCACATCGGGCCTCAAGGCGCTGCATTAGTCTGTTCAGGTCAAGGGAGCGCGCATGCATGCTGCGACGATCTCACGCGTTGAAACGTCAGTATGACCATGGACGGATACGCCGCCACTGATGATGCCCAGCTGCTCAGCGCCGCCCAGCGCGGCGACCGCCGCGCGTTTGCCAGCCTGTATCGGCGTCACTCCCCGGCGGTCTTCGGTCTGGCCCTTCGTGTTCTTGGCGATCGCAATGCGGCCGAAGACATCGTGCAGGACGTGTTTTTGCGAGCGCTCGATCAGATCGACCGAATCCGCGACGGCGATCGACTTTCTGGATGGCTGAAACGCAGCGCGGCCAATGCCAGCATCGACCTGATTCGCAAACGCCGCCCAGAGGCGGACCCCGAGGTTCTTGAGCAGATCGCCGGCGATATCACCGACCCCTCGGACCCGCTGCAGCTGCCCCGCCTTCTTGACGGCTTACCGCCCCAGACCCGTGCCCTGCTCTGGCTCTTCGTCGTCGAGGGCTGGACCCATACAGAACTGGCCGAACGCTTCGGTCGCAGCGAGAGCTGGTCGAAATCCATCATTAGTCGCGTGCTGCAGCAGCTGCGCACGCGTGTTTCTTCGGAGCAAACCCCATGAGCACGCCTCAGTCCCCTCGCAATTCTTCGACCGCCGACGACGCCAGCCCAAGCTGGGCGCAGCGCTGGCATGACCTCGCTGAGGAGGTGCCGCCGCAGGCTCTCGAATCGCGACTCATGGCGGCCTTCGATGCACGAGCCTCGCATCGGCGTTCGCGTTCTCGGCCTTGGGCGCTGGGCTTGGCCCTCGCCGCGTCACTGGCCGTGGCCGCCGTCATCGGGACGCGCCTGCAGTGGCAAGACGACACGTCTGCATTGGTCGACCATACGGCGGAACGCAGTCTTCCCGAAGCAGCTTTTTCCGGCGATGGCGAGACCTTGCGAAGCATTGATCGCGCCCTGCTGCAGGCGCGAATGGACGCCTCCACGTACGACGGCAATGACGCCTACGAAGACTCGCTTTGGCAAGCCCGCCGTCGCGTCCTCACCCATCCCAATTCTCGTGACGGCTCGCCTTACGAAGCCGACATCGACCCCTTGATGATCTAACGGAGAACGCCATGAACCGATTCACGATGATGACCCTGAGCGTTGCGGCAGCCTTGTTTTCGAGCCCGCTGCTTCTTGCCAGCCCGCAGGACGACGAGCGAGCCCGACTGGAGCTGGAAGCCACGCTGGCGTCGCTCAACGAACGCGGCCTTTTGGCCAGCGGCAACGAAAAATCGACACAGATGCGCGCACCGGCGCAGCAGCGCTGGGAGTTGGGCGCGGTCCTTGATGTCGCTGAAGCCGGCAATCTGGGCCCGCGCGTGCTGGCCGTCACGCCCGACGGGCCGGCGGCACGTATGGGATTGCGCGTGGATGACCGCGTGAGCCGGATCAACGGTATTGAAATTCGCGGCGGTGCACGGGCTGCATCGCGATTGATGGCGGCCATGAGCGAACGCGACGGGGATTTGAGCATCGAGGCGTTTCGAAACGGCGAACTGATCACCCTCGAAGGCACTGCGGACAGCTTGGCCATTCCGGGCTACACCATCACCATCGACACGGGTGCGGCACCGAATTCCGACTGCGGACGCCTCACGGTCTATCCCTGGCGCCGGGTGAACGAGCGTATCTGGCCCGTCGTCTTACACGCCATCAACGGTCGCTGGCCGGGCTCGGAGAATCAATTTCAGTTCAAGCTGGCGCCCGGCCGCCACGTCCTCAAGCTGACCGAACAGATCACCGACGTTCGACTCAATGACGGCTTCCGTCGTAATGCCTTGGCGCGCCGAAACAAGGACTTGCGCGAGTTCGTCATGGACATTGAGCCCGGCATGACCTACCGCATTGGTGCGCGCTTTATCGTCGAACAAGCCGACCAGATCGAGAACGGCGGATATTGGGAGCCGGTCGTGTGGCGCAGCTTCGGGCAGAGCTGTCGCGGTGCGATCTTCCCCTCACCGGCGGCTTTGCACTGACGCGTTTGGCCTGATTCGTCAGCGCGACTCAGTGATGATTCGACGGTTGGCATCGACGGCCACAGTCCAGTCGGCAATGCCGGGCAAGCGCGCCAAAGCCTGACGCGAAACGCGCTCGAAAAACAGCACGAAACGCTCAACCTCGGCCTGCGTCATGGTGCGCCGGCCGGGGTTGGCGGCAGCCAGCGTTTGCTCCTGCTGCCAGCGCCACGCCGGGATTTGTTCGAACGCGGGTCCTTGCAAGAACAGCAGTTGGTCGAGTCGCGCCCACAGCGGCGCGTAATTCGCCAAGGCCGCATTGGCGTAGCGCCGCCAGAGGCCGCGGGCGTCTTCATCGCGCTCCAGTGCGTTGATGGGAACCTCCAGAACTTGGTTCTCTTGAGGCGGCACGCGGTGAAACCAGCCCTCGAAAAGCACGACATCGGGAACACTGCCGACGCGCATCCAGTCGCTTTCCGGCATGCGGCGGTCGCTGATCTTGTCGAAGGCCGGCAGTCGCGCCGCGCCCTGCGCCAAGGCATCCAGCGTGGCGAGGCCCAAATCGATGTCATGCGAGCCCGGCGGCCCACGCGTCGCCAACAGCGGATGAACGTCGCGGGCGAGGGCCTGACGCTCGGGTTTATCCAAATAAAGGTCGTCGATCGACAGCACCACGGCGTGCAGGCCGCGCTCGGCCGCCAGAAGCGCGACCTGTGCCGAGAGCGTCGATTTCCCCGTGCCCTGCAAGCCGGTGATGCCGAACACGCGGCACGGCCCGGGCAGGGCCATGACTCGCGCAAACACGGCTTCGACAAAGGCTGCGGGGTAGCCGGTGCCTTGGGGTTTCAAGACGGACATTCGGCGATTTTGAGCGGCGTCATGCGTTGAAGGCGCGAGGGCAGCGAGAATAGCGCGAGCCCTCCTTTCGCCGAGCCCCGCCGTGAACGATTCTTCCACTGCTGCGCCAAACCCCTCCGCCGAGACGCCCACCGACCCCTTGCTGGCCGAGGCGATCGCCGCGTTTCGTGAACTGCTGGCCGAAGCCGAGGCCGGCGGCGATCCCGAGCCCACCGCCATGACCGTCGCCACCGCCGACGCCCGCGGCCGTCCCTCGGCGCGGACGGTGCTGCTCAAGCAGGTGGACGATCGCGGATTCGTCTTCTTTACGAACTTCGATTCGCGTAAGGGCCGGCAGCTGGCCGCCAATCCGCAGGCGGCCCTGCTGTTTCTGTGGAAGACGCTGCGAGAGCAGGTGCAGGCCAAGATTGAGGGCACGGTCGAGCCGGTGAGCGCCGCCGAGGCCGACGCTTACTTCGCTAGCCGTGCGCGCGAAAGTCAGATCGGCGCCTGGGCCTCGCTGCAGTCGCAAACGCTCGAATCGCGCGAAGTCTTTGAAGCGCGCATCGATGAATTCACCGCGAAATACGAGGGCGGCCCGGTGCCGCGTCCGCCGCACTGGTCTGGGTTTCGCGTGGTGCCGGAGATGATCGAACTCTGGTTCGGTGCGCGCTATCGCCTGCACGAACGTCACCGCTACACCCGCGTGGACGGACGATGGACGAAGCGGATGCTGTTTCCGTAAGCGGCTTAGTGCTTGCGGCGCCGGCTCGACCCGCGCACGCTCGCCGGCACGCCTAAGCCTCGGAGCCGCGCATGAAGTGGGAACGCGCCAGAAAGAGCCAAAACGTCGAAGACCGCCGCAACGAGTCAGGCCGCGGCGGGCTTCGCTTCCCCGGTAGCGGCGGCGGACGCCTGCCGGTGCGCGGCGGCGGCTTGGGCATCGGCGGAATCATCGTGGTGGTGCTGATTGGCTGGGCCATGGGCATCAATCCGATGGAGATGCTGGGCCTGCTCGGCCAAGCGCAGGGCGGCGACAGCACTGTCTCGGCGCCGGATTCGCGCAGCGCGCCCTCGTCCGGCTCTGATGTTCCTGCGGGCCGCGACGACCCTCAGCGCGCCTTCGTCGCCAGCATCTTGGGCGACACTGAAGACGTGTGGACTGCGGTGTTTCAAGAAAGCGGCAGCCAGTATCCAGCGCCGCGCCTCGTGCTTTTTAGCGGGACCGTGCAAAGCGCCTGCGGGCAGGCGACCTCCGCCGTGGGGCCGTTCTATTGCCCGGGCGACCAGCAGGTCTACATCGACCTGCAATTTTTCGACGAGATGCAGGCGCGCTTGGGCGGCGGCGGTGATTTCGCCGAGGCCTACGTCATTGCCCATGAGGTGGGCCACCACATTCAGACCGTGACCGGCGTGTCGGCGAAGGTGAGTGAGGCCCGTCGACGCGGCGAAACCCTAGAAGGCGACGGCGGCCTGCTGGTGCGTCAGGAGCTGCAAGCCGACTGCTATGCCGGCGTCTGGGCGCATCACGCCGAAGCGCGCCATCAGTGGCTAGAACCGGGCGACATCGAAGAAGCGCTGAACACCGCCAGCGCGATCGGCGACGACACGCTGCAGCGGCAGTCGCGCGGCAGCGTCATGCCCGACAGCTTTTCGCACGGCACCAGCGAGCAGCGCGTGCGCTGGTTTCGTCGTGGCTTTGAAGGTGGGCAGCCGAACGACTGCGACACCTTCGCTGCCAGGACGCTGTAGCCGCCCTTACAGCAGGGCGGGGTCCAGATCGCGGCACAGTGGGTCGATGGCGGCGAAACGTTCCAGCACCGCGTCCTTCGTCGGCAGCTCCCAAGTGATGAAGTAGCGCGCGGTCGTGACCTTGCCCTGAAGCATCGCGGTACGAACATCGCCTGCCGCCAGCGCGCGCCTTGCGGCCAGCGCTTGATCCAGCCACAGCCACGCAACCACCGCGTGACCCATGGCGTCGAGCAGCAGGTAGGCGTTCGCCAAGGCCAGCTCCATGTCGGTAGCGGCCACCTTGCCGGCAGCCAGCACGGCAGGACCTAGCGCCTTCCAGCGCGCGCCTAAGTCGATGGCGAGCGAAGCCAGTTCCGGGTCGCGTCCGGCGACGGTGAGCGTGGCCTCGACGCGCTTCGACAGCAGACCGAAGGCCTTGCCGCCATCGCCGAGCAGCTTGCGGCCGAGAAGGTCCATGGCTTGAATGCCGTTGGTGCCTTCTTGGATGGCATTGATGCGGTTCTCGCGCCACAGGCGCTCGACCGGGAAGTCGCGGGTGTAGCCGGCGCCGCCGTGCACTTGGATGGCGATGGAGTTGGCTTCCTGCGCGTAATCGGACGGCCAGGCCTTAACGATCGGCGTCAGCAAATCAAGCAAAGCCTGCGCTTCGGGACTTTCGCCGTGCTTGGCCTCATCGACCAATTTTCCGGCATACAGGCACAGCGCCACGCTGCCTTCCACGAAGCTTTTCGCCCGCAGCAGCATGCGCCGGACGTCGGCGTGCTCGATGATCGGGACCATCGGCGTGCTGGCGTCGCGTTCGCCGGGCTTGCGGCCTTGGCGACGCTCTTTGGCGTAGGACAGCGCGGCGCGATAGCCGCCGTAGCCGGTCATGGCGGCACCGATACCGACGCCAATGCGCGCCTCGTTCATCATCACGAACATGCCGCGCAGGCCGTCGTGCGGCGCGCCAACCAGTTCACCGATGCAGGGCTCTTCTTCGCCGAAGCCCAGCAGGCAATTCACTTGCCCGTGGGTGCCGACTTTGTGGTTCAAGCCGATCAGACGCACACCGTTGGGCCCGCCGGCCACGCCATCGGCGTCGACCTTGCGGCGCGGCACGATGAACAGCGAAATGCCCTTCGTGCCCGCCGGGCCGCCCGGAATTTTTGCCAGCACCAGATGCACGATGTTTTCTGCGATCTCGTGGTCGCCGCTGCTGATCCACATCTTGTTGCCGCGCAGTGCGTAACGGCCATCCGGCTGAAGCTCCGCCACGCAGCGAATGTCGGCCAAAGACGAGCCAGCTTGAGGCTCAGACAAGCACATGGTGCCGAACCAGCGACCCTCGTTCATGGCCGGCAGATAGCGCTGCTTTTGCGCGTCGCTGCCCGCAGCACGAATGAGGTTTGCGGCCGCCTGCGTCAAAAAGGCATAGCCGTTGGTGGCGACGTTGGCGCAGCTAAACAAGCCGCCAATTGCTGCGACATAGGTGTAAGGCAGGCCCAAGCCACCTTCATCGGTGGGCGCTTCCATGCCGAAGAACCCGGCGTCGCGGTAAGCGGCCAATGCCTTGCTGATGGCGGGCATCAAAACCACTTTGCCGTCCACCAAGGTAGGCGGATTTTGGTCGGAAGCGGCGGCGTGCGGCAGAAACTCACCGTCGGCCAAATCCAGCGCAGCGTCGAGCATCGCTTCGGCGGTGTCGCGGTCGGCATGAGCAAAGGCCGGAATCGCGGCCAAGGTATCGGCCTTCAGCCAGTCAAACAGCCAAAAATGCAGGTCGTCGCGGGGAGGAAGCATGCAGGGGATGTCCTAAAGGTCAGGGGTGGGAAGGATCGCGCATTCACGGTGCGGGCGGTGCGAATCCCGCCGGCACCGTCGTGTAGCCCTCGCGCCACGAGGGAAACTGCGGACGCCAACCGCTGGCGCGCAGGCGTGCATTCGAAACGCGCTTGCCGCGCTCCGGGCCGGCCGCCGCGCCGAGTGCCGGCAGGCCCATGCGCGCGCGCAGGCCGTCAATAACCTCGTGCTGGCGCACCGGGGCATCGTCGTTGCCGCAGTAGGTGCGCGCGATGCGCGGCGACTGCAGCAGGTGCATCAGTGCGCCGGCCACGTCGTCCACGTGGATCCGATTGGTCCATTGCGGCTCGCCGGGCTCGTCGCGATGGGCGCGCTGCCACATGCGTTCACGACCCGGGCCATAGATGCCGGAGGCGCGGAAGGCCGCGGCATCGGCGTGCGAGGTCAGTTCGGCCTCGGCCTCGAGCAGCACGCGGCCGTTGAAGGCGGTGGCGTCGGCGGGGCTGTCTTCATCGACCCAGCCCCCGGCGTCTTCGCCGTAAACGGCGGTGCTAGACACGAACAGCACGCGACCGATCTCGCTGCGATCCAGCAAGCGCCGCAGGCCATCGCGATACAGGGCGCGATATGCGGCTTCGGTGCGCTCGTCGGGCGCGGCGCAAAACACCAGCGCGTCGAGCCGCTTGGGCAAGGCGGCAAAGCCTTCGCCGCTGCGCAGGTCGGCACGCACGGCTCGGATGCCTGCACCCATCGGCACCTCGCGGCGACGCAGGGCCAAGGCATCCCAGCCCGCGCCGGCCGCCAAAGCAGCCAGCCGCGAGCCGGTGTCGCCGGCGCCAGCCACCAGCAGGCAGCGGCGGGATTCGTGGAGAACACTCATGGGCGAGTCGCAAGAATGAAAAAAAGTCGGACCCGATGCTACCTTTCACGCCATGAATCCCGCCGTGAATCTCGTTCTCGTTGGCCCCATGGGCGCAGGCAAAACGTCCATCGGGCGGCGTTTGGCCGACCGTTTTGGTCTGCGATTTGTGGATCTTGATCAAGCCATCGAAGCGGCTACGGGCGTGCGCGTCACCGACATTTTCGAGCGCGAAGGCGAACCGGGATTCCGCGAGCGCGAAGCGCGGCAGCTGCACGCCGAGCTTGCGGGCGAAGACGCCTTGGTGGCGACCGGCGGCGGCGCCGTGCTCTTAAACGACAACCGCAACGCCATGCGGCAGCGCGCCTTCGTGCTGTATCTGGCCGTGGCCGTCGAGGAACAATTAAAGCGCCTCGCTCACGATCGCGCCCGGCCGCTGCTGCAGCGCCCCGACCGCGAGGCCGTGCTGCGCGACATGGCCCAGCGCCGCGCCCCGCTTTACGAGGAAATCGCCGACCTGCGCTTCGACAGCAGCGGCCTGACACCCGCTCAAGCCTGCGAACGGCTGGTGCCCCTGCTGCGCGATTCGTGGCGACACGCGAGGGCCGCCTGATGTCAGTTCGCAGCCTTGAAGTCGCCTTGGGCGAACGCCGCTACACCATCCGCATTGGCGGCGGCTTGCTGAGCGACCACGCGACCTTGGCGGCTCTAGCGCCAGGGCGGCACGTGCTGATCGTCAGCGACGCACACGTGGCGCCGCTGTACTTAGACCGCGTCACTGCGGCCTTCGCCGACAAGCGCGTAGCCCACGTGGTCATCCCGCCGGGCGAGCAAGAAAAAACCTTGGAGCGCTTCGGCGAGCTGATGTCGGCACTGGCCGCGCTGGGCGCCAGCCGCGACGCCACGCTGGTGGCGCTGGGCGGCGGCGTGGTCGGCGACATGACCGGCTTCGCTGCTGCGTGCTGGATGCGCGGCGTGCGTTTCGTACAACTGCCGACGACCTTACTGGCGATGGTCGATTCGTCGGTGGGCGGCAAAACCGCAGTGGATTTGCCCGAAGGAAAAAATCTGGTCGGCGCGTTTCATCAGCCGGCGGCGGTGATCGCCGACACCGACACCCTCACCACCCTGCCCGAGCGCGAGCTGCACGCCGGACTCGCCGAAGTCATCAAATACGGCGCGCTGGGCGACGCCGCCTTCTTCGATTGGGTGGACGCGAACGCCGCCGCGCTTCGCGCCCGCGATCCGGAGGCGCTTGCGCACGCCATCGCCACCAGCTGCACGCACAAGGCCGGCATCGTGGCCCGCGACGAGACCGAAACTGGCGAGCGCATGCTGCTGAACTTCGGCCACACCTTCGGCCACGCCATCGAAGCCGAGCAAGGCTTCGGCGGTCTGGTCCACGGCGAGGCCGTCGCCGTGGGGATGGTGCTGGCCGCGCGCCTCTCGGCGTCACTGGGTTTCGCGCCGGCCGCCGACACCGACCGTCTGATCGCCGCGCTTGGCGCACTCGGCCTGCCCACAGACCTTCCGCAGGGGTTAGACGCCGCGGCCCTGCTCCAGCGCATGCGCCTCGACAAAAAAAACCTTTCCGGCACGCTGCGTCTGATTCTCTGGCGCGGCATTGGCAAAGCTTTTGTGGCCACCGGCATTGATGAAGCAGCCGTGCGCGACGCGCTTCGCCCCAGCTGATGGACTGGCTCGACGCCCTGCCCGACAGCCGCGTGCTGCGCAACCCCGCGCAGACGTCTGAGTTCACCCATGACGAATCGCATGTTCGCGGCCCCTCGCCACGCGCCGTGGTGAAGCCGCGCAGCGCCGCCGCCCTGCGCGAGCTGGTGGCGCGCGCCGGCGATGAGGGATTCACTCTGGTGCCGCGCGGCGCCGGCAGTGGAAAGGCCGGCGGCTGCGTGCCAAGCCTCGGTAGCATCGTGGTCGATCTGTCCGACTGGCCCGGCGAGATTCAGGTCAATACGGCGAACCTCACCCTCAGCGCGCCTGCCAGCGCGCCGCTGGCCGCCGTGCGCGAGCGCGCCGACGCGCAAGGCCTGTGGTATCCGCCCGACCCTAATTCGTGGCCGCTGTGCAGCTTTGGCGGGTCGCTGGCCACCAATGCCGGCGGCCCCAATGCCTGCAAGTACGGCATGACCCGCCGCTGGGTGTTGAGCGTTGACGCGCTGATGGCCGACGGCGAGGTGCATCGCTTCGGCATCGATTCGGTGAAGCAAAACACCGGCCCGAATCTGGCGCAGCTTCTTGTCGGCAGTGAGGGCGTGTTCGGCATGATTCTCGGCGCCACCGTGGCCCTGCTGCCGCGCCCACGCGAACACCTCACCCTGCTGCTGCCCCTGCCCGATGCGGCCCTCCTGCCGGGCCTGCCCGCACGACTGTTTGCGGCGGGACTGGTGCCCTCCGCGCTGGAATTCTGGGACGCCGCCGTGCTCGCCGACCTGCGTGCGCACGGCCCCGATGACGCGCGCCAACTGCCCGGCGAAGCGCTAGTGCTGCTGGAGTTCGATGACCCCGGCTGCAGCCACGCCGGCTTCATCGAACCGCTGCTGGACGCCTTGGGCCCCTTGGCCGACACGGCCCAACTCGCCACGACGGGTGTCCAGCGCGAGGCGCTCTGGGCCATTCGCCGAACCACCAGCGTGCATTTGAAGCAGCGCTTCCCGAAGAAGGTCAGCGAAGATGTGGTGGTGCCGCGCGACCGCTTGCCGGAGTTCTTCGCGCGGCTGGCGACGCTTGATGCGCGCACCGTCAGCTACGGCCACTTGGGCGACGGGAATCTGCACGTCAACCTGCTTCACGCCGGCGAACTGGATGGCGCAGCGCTCGATGCCGCACTCGACCCGCTATTCGCCTTGTGCATCGAGCTCGGCGGCGCGCTCAGCGGTGAACACGGCATTGGGCTCGCCAAGCGCGAGGCCTTCTTGACCCACAGCGACCCGTTCACCATCAAGGCCCTGCGCGGCATCAAGCAAGCACTCGACCCCAAGGGCGTGTTCAACGCCGGGAAAGTGTTTTAGCCCTTCGCGCTACGCCCCGACTCGGCGCGCGACAATGGTGCATTCACGGAGATCCCCATGCCCTACATGCCCATCATCGGCACCCTCGGTTACGTGCTGTCGTCCGACGGCTCACAGGTGCTGATGGTCCATCGCAACGCTCGCCCCGGCGACGAGCACCTCGGCAAATACAACGGCCTTGGCGGCAAGCTCGAAGCCGATGAGGACGTCGCCGCCGGCATGGTGCGTGAACTGCAGGAAGAGGCCGGCATTGCGGTCACGGCCATGAACCTGCGCGGCACCATCAGCTGGCCCGGATTCGGCAAGAATGGCGAGGACTGGCTGGGCTTCGTGTTTCTCATCACTGCGTTTGAGGGCGAGGCGCCGACGAAGAATGAAGAGGGCGACCTCGAATGGGTACCGCTCGACCGCTTGATGGACTTACCGATGTGGGAAGGCGACCGCCACTTTCTGCCGCTGGTGTTCGACGGCGACCGCCGGCCGTTTCACGGCGTGATGCCCTATCGCGACGGCCGGATGGTGCGCTGGAACTATTCGCGGTTCTGACATCAACGCGGGCTTCAGAAGACGCCCGCGAAAACGCCGTTACCCCCAGCGCGCTAGGGCGGCAGGCACCTCGCCGGCCTTCTCGACCGACGCGAAGCGCGGATGGTTCAGGTCGACCTCGGCACGATCTAGCGCCCACACCAGCGGGTATGGCACGTGCACGCCAAAGCCGCCCATCTCCAGCACCGGCGCAATGTCCGACTTCAAAGAATTGCCAACCATCGCAAACGCGTCAGCCTCGATGCTGAACTCGGCAAACAGGCGGGCGTAGTTCGACGGGTTTTTCTCGCTGACAATCTCGATCCGCTGGAACAGAGTCGAAAGCCCGGACTCGGCCACCTTGCGTTCTTGATGAAACAGGTCGCCCTTGGTGATGAGCACCACGCGATGCGTTTCGGCCACGGCCTCGACGGCGGCGCGCACGCCCGGCAGCAGCTCAACGGGGTGCTGCAAGACTGATTTTCCAAGCGCCACGATGCGGTGCAAATCGGCAGCGCTGATGCGTTCGCTGGTGAGCGCAATCGCCGTTTCCAACATCGAGAGCGTCATGCCCTTGGCGCCATAGCCGAACAGCTTGATGTTCTCGCGCTCGGTGGCCAGCAGACATTCGTGAACGTCGCTGTCGCCGAGATCAATGTAGCCGCCCACGATGCGCTCGAACTCGGCATGCGCAGCCTGGAAGTAGCGCTCGCTGTGCCAGAGGGTGTCGTCGGCGTCAAAGCCGACCATGGCAATACGACTCATGCGGAAGCTGCACCAATCGGGCCGAGGTAGTCGGCCTTGCCCAGCGGCACGCCGGCATGGCGCAGCAGCGCATAGGCGGTGGTGCTGTGGAAATGCACGTTCGGCAGCACAAAGCCAAACAGAAAATCGTGGCCGTTGAAGTGCAGGTCGCCGCGAGCGCGGGTGGGCACGACGATGGCGCGCGTGGCGCTGCCGTCAAACGCTTCAGCCGGCACGTGGTCGATGTAGGCCAGCGCCTTATCGATGCGCGCGATCAAGGCCTCGAAAGTCGTTTCGTCGTCGGCAAACTTTGGCGCCTCGCCGCCGGTCATGCGCGCCACGGCGTTCTTCGCAATGTCGGTCGCGATCTGCACCTG
>JBBQIA010000009.1:0-16263 GCA_038324485.1 Lysobacterales bacterium | reverse complement strand
CGCATTACCTTTCCCGTCGAGACCGCACTCGCCGGGCTGGCGCGCATCGACTACACGCGCTCGATCTCGCGCTATGGCCTGTCTCAGGTCACGGTCGTGTTCGACGACGGCACCGACATCTACTTCGCCCGCCAGCAGGTGGCCGAACGTCTGCAGCAGGCGGCGTCCCAGCTGCCGGCGGGCATTGAACCTTCGCTGGGCCCGGTGGCCACGGGTCTGGGCGAGATCTTCATGTACACGGTCGAGGCTGAGGAAGGTGCGACCCAAGACGATGGCTCGCCTTGGACGGCCACCGAACTGCGCACGCTGCAGGACTGGGTGGTGCGGCCGCAGTTGCGGCATCTGGACGGCGTCACCGAGGTCAACACCATCGGTGGATTCACCCGCCAGATCCACGTCACGCCCGATCCGATGAAGCTAGTGGCGTATGGCCTCACGATGCGCGACGTGGTCGACGCTGTGGCCCGCAACAATGCCAACGTGGGTGCGGGCTACATCGAGCGCGGCGGCGAGCAATACCTGGTGCGAGTACCGGGGCAGGTGGCCAGCTTGGACGAGCTTCAAGACATCGTCGTGGCCACGCGCGATGGCCTGCCGCTGCGGCTGCGCGACGTGGCCGAAGTGGGTGAAGGCCAAGAATTGCGCACCGGTGCGGCCACCAAAGACGGCAAGGAGGTGGTGCTGGGCACGGTCTTCATGCTGATTGGCGAAAACAGCCGAGCGGTGGCCCAGCGCACTGCGGCAAAGTTAGACGACATCAACAACAACCTGCCGGACGGCGTGCGCGCCCATGCGGTCTACGACCGCACCGAGTTGGTCGACCGCACCATTGCCACCGTGCGCACCAACCTGTTTGAGGGTGCGCTACTGGTGGTCGTGGTGCTGCTAGTGCTGCTGGGCAATATCCGGGCGGCGCTGATCACTGCCGCCGTCATTCCGCTGACGATGCTGTTCACCATCACCGGAATGGTCGAGAACAAAGTCTCGGCCAACCTGATGAGCTTGGGCGCGCTGGACTTCGGCCTGATCGTGGACGGCGCGGTGATCATTGTTGAGAACTGCCTGCGCCGCTTCGGCGAGCGACAACAGGCTCTTGGCCGACTACTGACGCGCGACGAACGCTTCGAGCTGGCCGCCAGCGCCAGCGCCGAGGTGATCAAGCCAAGTTTGTTCGGGCTATTCATCATCACTGCGGTCTACCTGCCGATCTTCGCGCTGTCGGGCGTGGAAGGGAAAATGTTCCACCCGATGGCCTTCACCGTGGTGATCGCCTTGTCCGACGCGATGGTGCTCTCGCTTACTTTCGTGCCGGCCGCCGTGGCGCTGTTTGTGACCGGCAAAGTGGCCGAGAAAGAAACGCGAGTGATGCGTGGCATTAGCCGCAGCTATCGACCACTGTTGGAGCGTGCGCTGGTCTGGCGCACGGCGGTGGTGGCGGGTGCAGCGGTACTGGTGGTGGGCTCGGGATTGCTGGCCACGCGCCTCGGCACCGAGTTCATCCCCAGCTTGGACGAGGGCGACATCGCGCTGCACGCGCTGCGTATTCCAGGCACCAGCTTGAGCCAAGCCGTCGCCATGCAGGAGCAGCTTGAGGCTCGCATCAAGCAGTTCCCGGAAGTCGAAGAAGTGGTGGGCAAGATCGGTACAGGTGAGGTGGCCACCGATCCCATGCCGCCGTCCGTCGCCGACACCTTCGTCATGCTCAAGGACCGCGCCGACTGGCCAAACCCGCGCAAGCCGCGCGACCAGCTCGTTGCCGAAATCGAGGCCGCCGTTTTGGCCATTCCCGGCAACAACTACGAGTTCACCCAGCCGGTGGAGATGCGCATGAACGAGCTGATCGCCGGGGTCCGCGCCGAGGTGGCAATCAAGCTATATGGCGACGACTTGGCCGAACTGGCTCGCGTCGGCGAGTTAATCGAAAGCGTTGCTCAAGGCATCGGGGGCGCCGCCGACGTCAAACTGGAACAGACCACGGGCTTGCCATTGATGAGCATCACGCCGGATCGTGCAGCGCTCGCGCGCCACGGCATCTCGGTGGACGACGTGCAGCAGGCGGTATCGGTGGCTGTGGGCGGCGCGACCGCGGGGCAATGGTTCGAGGGCGACCGCCGTTTCGATATCGTGGTGCGCCTGCCCGAAGCTCAGCGTCAAGACCCAAGGGCCCTCGCCGCTCTGCCGATTCCAGTGCCCGCCGCCACGGGCGGCGGCTATGTGCCGCTGGCGCAGTTGGCCACCATCAACGTTGCACCCGGCCCGAACCAAGTCAGCCGCGAAAACGGCAAGCGCCGCGTGGTCGTCACCGCCAACGTGCGCGGCCGCGACTTGGGTTCGTTCGTCGAGGAACTGCGCGCAAGCGTGGCTTCGAACATCGAGCTGCCCGACGGCTACTGGATTGAATACGGCGGCACCTTTGAGCAACTGATTTCAGCCAGCCAACGGCTCTCCATCGTGGTGCCCGTGGTGCTGGTGATGATTTTCGGACTGCTCTTCATGGCCTTTGGCTCCGGCAAGGACGCGGCGATCGTGTTCAGCGGCGTGCCGTTGGCGCTCACCGGCGGGGTGCTGGCGCTGTGGCTGCGCGACATCCCCTTCTCGATCTCGGCCGGCGTTGGCTTCATCGCGCTCTCGGGCGTTGCGGTGCTCAATGGCTTGGTGATGATCAGCTTTATCCGCACGCTGCGTGAGCAGGGCTATGCCCTGCACGAGGCGGTGATGGATGGCGCCGTCACGCGGCTGCGGCCGGTGCTGATGACTGCGCTGGTGGCGAGCCTCGGTTTCTTACCGATGGCGGTCAACGTCGGTGCGGGCGCGGAAGTTCAGCAGCCGCTGGCAACGGTGGTGATCGGCGGCATTCTGTCTTCCACGCTATTGACGCTGCTGGTGCTGCCGGCGCTCTACCGGCTGATCCACCGTCGTGACAATGGAAAGCGAGTTCGAATTTGAGCCACTAAGCGTGTCGTACCATCCGGTCTTTGCCGGCACGGCGGACCCACAGCGCATGTCGCAGTTCGAATTCATCTTTTCGCTTTATAGCCTGCTGCTTGGGCTATCGCTGGTCGAACTGCTTTCGGGACTGGGTCGGACGCTGAAGGCTCGGCTGAACGTCGATCCGGTGGCGCGCGCGGACTATCGCATCGGCTGGCTCACGCCGCTGCTGGCACTGTTCGTGTTGCTCGACCTACTGTCGTTCTGGGCAGCGGCTTGGGCAGTACGCGATGTCATCGCGGTGTCGGGCACGAGTCTAATGAGCGTGATGCTGTTCGCCAGCGCCTATTACCTTGCCGCGCATCTCGTCTTCCCCGACCCGCTGCCGAACGACGGCAATTTGGATCCCCATTACTACCGGGTGCGACGGACGGTCATCGTCATTCTTGTCTTGCTGCTGTTCGTCCAGCTTGGCTATTACGCCACGCAGCCGGAAATGGCCCCGCGCTTGCTGAACCCGCTGGCGTTGGGTCTGACCGCGGTGCTAATCGCACTGATGGGTGCAGCATGGCTGGTCCGGTCGAAACCCATCGCCATCGTCGTGCTGCTGGCGCTCATTGCGCGCTACGCGGTCGTGTACGTGCTTTGAGTCTCTCGCGGACTCGCAAAATCTGCCGAAGAGCGTCTTTTCGCTTTCTATACTCGTCGGTATTCACGGCGCTCAGGGCTTAGAAAAATGACCGAATCAACGCAAGCACAGAAGCCCACGCTTGGCGGACTCGTACGCGAGGCCGCAATGGAGTTCAGCGGCTTCAAAAAGGGTGTGCCCTACACGCTGCGATCGTTGTTGAGTGCACCGGGTGCAACGGTGCGTCGCTACCTCGACGACCACGACCCGCGCATCACGCGTCCGCTTCGCCTTTTCGCCCTCGTGCTGGTGGTGTATTTCGCGGTCGTTAGCCTGAGCGGAGCGGGCAATCAGAATGCGCAAGCCTTAGATCAGATGCTTGAACCCCTCGGCATCGGCGCGTCTGGATTCAGTGCGTTCTTTGCGCGCTACCAGACGGCGCTGTTCGCACTCGTCTTGCCGATGATGATGCTTGCCACGCGCGTCGCATGGCCACGATCGGGCAGGACGCTGGCAGAGCATCTGATCCTCAATACCTATCTCTTTTCGGCGCAGATGGCGATATTGATTCCGCTGACGCTTGCGGGCGCCGGTTTATCGTTGGCGGGCGTCGATTCACGCATCGCATCGCTGATGGGCACGGTGGGTTCGGGGCTGCTGATGGGCTATGCGGCGTGGATGATGGCGACGTTCTTCCCCGGATCGCGCGTCTGGTCGGCAATCCGTGCGCTCGCCATTCAAATCGGCATGATTTTCGTCTACTGGATCTTCGTGCTGATCAGCTTCGTGCTGCTGGCCAAGTTCACCGGTGCAGGGGTCGACTGAGGAAGTTTCCGATGCGCCAGCGGCGGCGGCGACAGAGAAACAGGGTCAGGCGCTGCCGCGATCGGTGTCCAATTCGACATCGCTCACGAGCTGGAATCCAGCCCCGGCATGGAAATCCCAGCGCTCTGCACGCGCTAGGCCGGCGTCGATGCGCTCGATAACGTTGACCGAATTGGGAATGGCCTGCCGAACGCGTTTCGACACCGCGGTGCCCGCCTGCACGCACCATGCTCGGCGGGACAGTTCGGGGAACCGCATCGACAGCGGCCGCACGAACGGCAGGTGGATGTGCCCGCCCATAATCACGTCTGCGCCAGCCGCCACCCACGCCGGCACGGCGTCGGCGTGACCGCGCAGCAGGTTGTTCTCTTCGCCGTCCGCGGACACGTCCACCGGCTGGTGCGTCACGACAATCCGCAACTGCGACGGGGGCGATGCGCGCAGTCGCTTCGACACCTCATCAATCTGCTTTGTCGACACCTCACCGTGCTTGTGACGCCATGCGCGTGTGGTGTTGACGCCGATCACCAGCAGCTCCGGGCGGTCGATGACCGGGGCTAGAGTGCTGCCGAAAAATTCGTTGAACAGTCGATACGGGCGGAACAATCGCGTGGCGACATCAAACAGCGGAATGTCGTGATTGCCCGGCAGCACCAGTCGGGTGGCGATGCCTAGGCGATCGCACAGTCGCGCCGCCGCCTCGAACTGAGTGCGCCTAGCGCGCTGGGTGATGTCGCCGGACAGCACCAGTACATCGGGTCGACGTGCGCGCGCCAGCGCCACCAAAGCCTCCACGACCTCGGGCCGCTCTGTGCCGAAGTGCGTGTCCGACACCTGCAGCAGCAGGGTCATTCGACCTCAACCCGGTCTTCCGCCAGCGGCAACATCAGCAGCAGCGGTTCGGGGATGTCAAAACGCAGCGGCGCCGGCATCCAAAGCACTTCGCCGTCGAGGGCGACTTTGATGCGCTTGGTCAGGCGAGGCGCCACGTCGAGACGCTTGAAAGTAAAGCTGTCCACGTTTTCAGCGTCCCCTAGGCGACCCAGCGCGCCACGCAGAGCCAGGCCCAGCATGGCCAAGCCCGAGGTTTGCCTCAACACAATACCCACCAGACGGCCCGCTTCCATCGCCTTTTCCTCGGCGATGCCGATGCGCTCAAGCTGCAGCCCGTTGTTGCCCACGAACAGCGTGGGGGTGCGTATCCGGCGCTGCTCACCCGCCTGTTCGATGTTTAAGGTGAGCTGATGGCCACCGTTGGCCAGAGTCCGAAGCCCCGAGAACATCGCCACCAAGCGGCTGCGGCCCAACTGCTCCTTGGCCGCCTCGCGGTCCTCAAGCAGCTGCGGATACAGGCCGAGGCTGGCATTGACGAGAAACAGGCGGCCGTTCACACGGCCGACCTGCACAGGCTCCATTCGCGCGCGCAGCAAGGCGCGGGTGGACTGCTCAATGTCTTGCGAAATGCCGTGCGTGCGTGCGAAGTAATTGAAGGTGCCCTGCGGTAGCACCGCATAGGGCGGGCCTTGGCCATGCACGGCCTGCGCCACGGCATTGAGCGTACCGTCACCACCCGCGGCCACCACGATGCCACCTTGCTCCGCCGCATGGCGCACCGCTTTCCGGGCTACTTCAGTGATCTTGGAAGGCGTGTCCACCCTGAGAAACTGGTGGCGGCGACCCGCCTTGCCGAAGACATCGGCGATGCGCGCGACGGTTTCCTCGGCATCGTTGTGACCGGAGGCCGCATTGATGACGACAAACAGGGGCGCGTCCGGGGCGGGCTGGGGGAAGATCATGCGACGAGCGTAGAGGCTAAGCAGTTACCGGCATATCAAGAGCGTGAGGAGGCCGGCGGCCATGCGTTGCCAAGCGCAGCCCTGTCCAGACCACAATGCACCCCTCATCCTCAGGAGTTGATCATGAAAAAAGCCCAGTACGAGCAGCGCGGTCCAGTGCCGCAGGACGTGATCGCCGCGGTCGGCTTTGACCTACCACCGCCCGCCGCAGGCCAAGCGCAGCTTGAGGTCTTGGCCGCGCCGATCAACCCCTCCGATGTGCTGACCCTCACCGGCGAGTACGGCATTCTGCCGCCGCTGCCGGCCGTTGGCGGCAATGAAGGCGTGGGCCGCGTGGTGGCCATAGCCGCCGACGTGACCGGCCTGGCTATTGGCCAAACCGTGCTGCTGCCGGTGGGCTGCGGTACGTGGACGACGCATCTGAACCTGCCGGCCAAGACGCTGGTGCCCCTGCCCAATAACGCCGATCCAAAGCAGCTGGCCATGCTGACCGTCAATCCACCGACGGCGATGCTGATGCTGTCGGAGTTTGTCGATCTGGCCGCAGGCGAATGGGTGATCCAGAACGCCGCCAACTCCGCGGTCGGCGGCTATCTCAACCAGCTGGCAACGCTGCGCGGGCTGAAGGTAGTGAACGTCGTGCGCCGTGAATCAGCGGTGGCTGGCTTGAAAGCAGCCGGTGCCGAGGTGGTGCTCGTCGATGGTGAAGACCTGCCTGCTCGCGTGCGCGAAGCCACCGGCGACGCCGCGATTCGCTTGGCGGTGGACTGCGTGGGCGGCGTGGCGACCGAAAACTTAGCGCGCTGCCTAGCACTCAGCGGCGTGCTGGTGAACTACGGCGCGATGAGCGGCGAGCGCTGCATGATTTCGCCGCGCTACTTCGTGTTTCGCGACATCACCTTGCGCGGCTTCTGGCTGTCGCAGTGGTACAAACAGGCGGCGCCAGAGAGAAAAGCGGCGGTGTTCGGCGAACTGGCGCGCTTGATCGCCACCGGCCAGCTTTCCGCGCGCGTGCAGGCCACCTACGGCATTGATCAAATCAAAGAAGCGGTCGCTGCAGCAGCCGGCGACAACCGCGAAGGCAAGATCCTGATGCTTCCCAACGGCTGACGATGCTCGACAAGACGCCACGGCATTCGACCAAGCTGGCTTGCGATAGCCCGTGTCTTGTTGCTCGCGTTCAGCCGCTTCGAGGCAAGCCGGCTGAACGCTTGAGGGGAATATCCTGAAGCACGCGTCTGAAACCGACAGACTTGGCATGAAGCCTGCTTATTGCACTAAGGCCCATCCGGGCGATGACCTGTGCAGAGACCCCATGATCCAGCGCAATCCCACCGTACCCAGCACTCATCCAAATCAAGACCATTCCGGACTTGACCCCGACGAGACGCAGAAGGCGCATGAAGATCAGGAAGATCAAGAGCAGGCCGCCGCCGGCTCGCCGCAAAAGCACGACACGACGCGCCTGCCCGAACCGGGCGGTGCTGCGAACGGCGTAAGCCAGGCCCCTTAGGAGGCAGTCTTGGAAGCGGACTCGGTAACGGGATCCGGTGCGGGGCGTGTCTCCATCAGAAGGGCCCACTCGGATCCGCTTTCGCTTCGCTGCAGGATGACTTTGACGCACACCAGCAAGGGCACGCCGAGCAACAACCCCGGAATGCCCCATAGCCATCCCCACAGCAACAGCCACAGCAGGATGACGACGGGATTGATGGAGAACTGTCGGCCCAGCACCGTTGGTGTTAACGCGGTCGACTCGAGAAGATTGATCACGGTGTAGACCACGGCCGGCGCGAGAGCAGCGACGATGCCCGGATGGTCGGGTGCACCAAGACCCACCAGCGTGAGGGCCGCGATCATCACCAAGGGGCCGACGTAGGGCATGTAATTCAGCAGCCCAGCGAGGAAGCCCCAGAACAGGGCGTTTTCGACACCCAAGGCGAACAGGGCCGCCGACACCACAACCGCCAAGATGGCATTGATGATGGTGATCGACAGCAGGTAGCGCGACACATCGGACTGGACGCGGCGGACGATGTCGACCACGCGTCTCTTATCGCTAAGTGTGGGCATCACTTCCACTAATCGCCGAAACAAGGTTTCGCCGTGGACTAGAAAGAAGTACACCAGCAAAAGGGCTGCGGAGGCCGTCGTCGCGGCGGTGACGCCCATGTCCATCAGGCGATCCTCTAGACGAGGACGTTCCATCACCACTTTTGCGCCGACGGCGCTGGGTTCGGTTTGAAGGTTATCGATTACTTCCAGCGTTGCGCTGAGGCTGTTGCGGTCGACCCACTGGCGTTTGAAGTCACGCACCTCGCCCACGGCGCGATGGGCCGTGCGGGGAAGATCGTCAATGGCGTCTAAGGCCGGGCGATGAACAACGTAGAGCACCGCCGCAGCAAGGCACGTGGCAGTTGTCACCACCAGCAATGCGCCAAGCCAAGCTGGAATCCGCAGAACCATTAAGGCCCGCACAAAAGGGCGCAGCACAAAGGCCAGAACAGCGGCAGCGCAAATCGGCACCCACACATCGGCCGCCACCCACGCGACGAATGCCACGAGCACAGCGCAGACGAGAACCATTGGGGCCGCGCTGCGCGCTCGCGGGATCGGCAGCATGGGGAGGTCTAACGCCGCAACAGCGAGGAGATCCCGCGTAAGGCGACCATCCACGTGGGCACTGCGATGGGAGCGCCGGCCTGCGCCGAGCGCTCCGCGTGGCGCTTATCGAGCCAAGTGAGCGCGAACGGCAGAACGAAGGGCACTGCACGCATCCCCGAAAGAAAAAGGGTCATCAGGCCGAGGGTGCTGGGTTTGACTCGCCGCATGGGCGATGAGTTTGCAGGGCCGTGATTTACGGTGTGATCGTATCGGGCGCTTGGCCCATTTGTAGACGGACGGCCAATGCCCCAGCCCACCAGCAGGCCCGAGAGCAGGGCCACCGGCCCAACCCAGCGCTTCGTCTTGCGCGCAAACTCGTGTCGGCGCACCTCGAAGAGACGGCGCGCAAGATCCGCGCGCGTCTCGGCGCAGAGCACTGCATCGCGACGGCGTTCAAAATCACTCATCGCGAATCTCCAGCGGGCGGATCATCCGACTCAAAAAAACCGTCGATTTGGCGGCGGGTTGCTTCTAACTTCGTGTACTGAAGATAGCGACGTGCTTGCGCCAAGGTTAACAGGCAGAGCGCCACCGACACCGCAGCAGCGATAAGAAAAGCCCAAGGCCAGGCGAGGCCCGCATGAACGAGACCGAACACGGCCGCGCCCACCAGTAAGGCCCAGGCCGTTGCGCCGAAGACCAGCGCCATCGCGCCTTGAAACAAAGCGCGCAGCGTGGCCGACTGCGCCAGAGCGAGGTCGGCCACCAATAGCTGATACAGAGCAGCGGCGACCCCACGCATGCCCGGCAGGACGCGGACCGAGGGCGCTGGGCCCGTGCGTTCTGAGGCTTGCGTGGAATACGCCGTACTCATTAACGGCGGCTCAGCAACTTGGCAAGAATGAAGCCGACACCGACGGCAATACCGATGGTTGCCAACGGATTCTGCCGAACCATGTCGCTGCTGCGCCCCGCTAGGTCACGGCTGCGATCGACGGCGTCATGCCAGCGTTGCTCGACCGCATGACCTGCGCGATCGGCATAGGCTTGGGCGCGGTGGCCCAGTTCGGCCAAATCTACCTTGGCCTCGTTTGCCCCGTCGCGGATTTCGGAACGCGCGTCGCGCAGACCGTCCTTCAGCTCATCGCCAGCAGCGCCCAGATGGCCCGCCACTTTCTTTCGCGTGTCGTCCGCCGTGGCCGAAAGCGCCTCCTGAGTTGTTTTCAAAGTATTCATCGCATTGCTCCTTCGTTTAGAACTTTAAGAAGATCGGCGTCGACGCTGGCGACACCCTCGGTGGTTTCCGCGATGCGAATCGCTTCGGCACGCACGACGTTAGTTGGCACGTTGCCGCTTAGATGAACAACCTTGTCCTTCGTATCAACAGTGATATCGAGACCGGCCACGTCTTCGTCGGCAATCAGCATCGACTTCACCTTGGTCGTGATCCATGCGTCGCTCATCGCTTCGCCAGCATCGCCCGCCGCTCCGCGGACTTCACCCGAGGCCGTGGCTTCGTTGGCGGCCGTGCGCGCTTCGGTGCCCTCGCTGGCTACCGTGATCTGGTTGTCGACTGACACCACGCCGTCAGTTGTCAGCGCGATGTCGCCCGCCACGCTGCGGTCGCTGACGGAATCCGCACCACCGCGCAGGGTGACGCGGCCCTTAAGGGTGTCGACATTGATGTCGAAACCTTCGGTGCGGTCGTCTTCCAGCAGCTTCGTTTTCACCGAAGCCGTAATCGTGGCGTCATCGACGACCTGGCCGACGGTGCGCTCGGTCTTGGTCTCGCTGTAGTCATTCGCGGAAACAAGGCCGGCCATGCCGAGCGATGCCGCGATAAACGTCGACAGCAGCGTTTTATTTAATGCATTCATGGGTGAACCTCACTAAGTCAGTTGGGCGCATGTTCAATGCGGGGGAACGGCTGAACGCGCTCAGGCGGCAAGCTGCTGCTTGAGGGTGCGCATCTCGTCGTGACAGGCGCGGACCTGCGGAAAATGTTGCTGCAGCAAGCTTTTAACGGCCGGATCAGTGGAGTTGGTCAACGCGTCCGAAAAATGCTTCAACAAGCGATCTTCGGTTTCTTCCAGCTGAGCCACATAAATCTTGTCTTCGTTCGAGCTCAAGCTGGCGCGCACATCGGCATACACCTTGCGCAGCGAACCCGCGATCGTTCCGTCGGTCGGAACCTCTTCGTCATTCATGGCCAGTCGGCTCGAGAATGCGGCGATCAGCGTGCGCTTGTTGTCCGCCATGCGTGCAAAGACGGCGCGGAGACGCTCGCTTTCGACTTCGTTCTGGGCGTCTTGATAAAACTCAAGGCCGTCGCGCGAGATCTGGACGATTTCTTGCAAAGTGTCGGCGTTCTTCATTTGCTTTCTCCATTCTTGGGGGATGCGGGCCGTGGGGGTGGCCCGGTAAGAAGGAGAGTCCAAGAAGCGTGCCAAGCCTTGAGCGGGACTGATTCGGGCAGGTCGCACGAAATTGAAACGCCGCGCAACGCAGACTGCACGATGCAACGAGGATCAGGCCTCAGCCTGCACGGGCGCCAGAGGCAGCTCGATGGTGAAGACCGACCCACCGCCGTCGCGATCTTCGTGCCATAGCTCACCGCCCATCCACTCCACCTCGCGCTGCGCGGCCGCCAGGCCGACGCCAGAGGACGATTCCTCCCCCGTGGGGCGCGCATTAAGACGCACATAGCGGCGGAAGAGCTGATCGCGCTGCTCAGGGTCAATGCCTGCGCCACGGTCGGCAATGAGGATATGAACGGTGCCGGGCCGCCCGAGCCGCAGGGCTAGATCGATCACGCCGCCTTTGGGGCTGTATTTCACGGCGTTCGACAACACATTGCCCACCGTGACGCCGAAGGCATTGGCGTCGGCGAGCACCATCGCCTTGCCTTCCACCACGAGCTTAAATTCCTGACCCTTGCGCTCAGCTTGAAGTTGATAGTCCTCGACGCAGGTTCTCAGCAGCAGTTCGGGATCGTAGGCCTCACCCTCGTAACCGCGCCGAAGCTCGATATCGGCTCGGCGTTCAAGGTAATTTTCAACGAATCCAAGAGCGCGGTTCGCGCTGTTAGCAATGGTCGCGGCAATCTTCTGCACCTTCTGCACGTCATGCGCATTTTCCGCGATCAACTCGGTGCAAAGGCGAATATTGAACAGAGGATTTTTCAAATCATGGGCCACCACGGTCGTCAGGTGTTCACGCTCTGAAATCGCTAAACGCAGACGATCGCGGTATTGCTTCAGCAAGGCATGAGCACGAACCCGCGCGACCAGTTCCTCCGCAACGAAGGGCTTGGTGAGGTAGTCCACCGCGCCGGCATCCAAGGCCTCCACCACGAGCTCGCGTTCGGTGGCGGCGGTCAGAAAGATGACGGGAATATCGGCCCATTCCGCGTTTCCTCGCAGACGCTGCAAGACCTCGAAGCCGTCCATGCCGGGCATCCGCATATCGAGCAGGATCAAGTCGGGCTGCACGTGCTTTAGCCGTCCCAAGGCCTGCTCGCCAGAGATGGCCGGCACGACATCGATGCCCGCGTCCGTCAGCACGGTTCCGGCCAGGCGGACGTTTGCTGGCTGGTCGTCGACCACCAAGACCAAGGCGGTTTTTAGCGCAATAGAAGATGACACTTTATTCCGACTCCAGTCGTGATCGTTCGGCGGCGATGTACCGCGGCAGCTGATCGAGTAATGAATCAATGGTCGTCAGGTCAAACCCGTCAACCGCGGCAAGCAGCCTCTGGCCCAATGCAAGCACGCGATGCAATCCGCCCTGAGCGCCCTTGGCGACGATGTCCTCGGCAAGAACTCGAACATCACGCATCAGCATTGTGGATTGAACATGGGGCAGCCGCGAGAGCGCCATGCGTTCAAGTGCAACCACGGCGGCCAGCGTGGCCTCGCGCGGGTTTGGCGCCGCAGTGTCGCCGCCGCGTTCGGCGTCACGTTCGTCTTGGGCCTCACTCGAACAGCCCTCGGGATTGCGCCGCGTGCCCGCCAGCTCTAAGAGGCAATTGAACAAGGCCTGCGCGTCAATGGGCTTGCGCAGATACGCATCAAACAGCTTCTTCGAGGCGCCATCTTCGTCCGCCATGCTCGATGCGGTAACGGCGACCAAACACACGTTGGCACCGTCTGGCATAGCGCGAATTTGCCGCGCGGCTTCGAGCCCGTCCAAGCGCGGCATGCGCAAGTCCATCAGCACCAATGTGGGCTTCCATTGAACTACCTGAGTCAAGGCGCCGACGCCATCTTCCGCGAATGCCAGCTCATGTCCTGCGTCAGCCAGGTAGGCGGACAGCAGTTCACGATTCAGAGGCACGTCGTCCACAATTAAGATGCGCGAAGGCGCGAGGGTCGCGAAGTTGGCGCGGTCGTTTCGGATGTTGACGCGTCGATCCAAGGTCCCCGTGCTCAAGTTCGGCAAGGTCACAGTGAAAATGGATCCTCGACCCAACTCGCTGTCGACGCTGATGCGGCCGTCCATTACCTCGACAAGGCGACGGACGATGCTCAACCCCAAGCCCGTTCCCTCAACGAGCGCACTGCCGCCGGAAAGCACGCGGTGAAACGGATCAAAGATGCGATCCATTTCCTCGGGTGGAATGCCCTGGCCGCTGTCCTCGACCGTGATTTCCATATCGACGATGCCGACCGTCTTTGGCTCGGCGCGAACTGCCACTCGAATGACACCACGATCCGTGTACTTCACGGCGTTGCTGACCAAGTTCATCAAGACTTGGCGTAGCCGGTGCGGGTCGAGCATCAGGGCAGTAGGAAGAAAGGGATCAATGTCGGCGGTGATGCGCAAGCCTTTTCCAGCGACGGGCTCGCTGAAAACAGCGACTGTCGAGTCCACCAACTCCCTCACGTCGGTGGCCGCCATCACCAGATTCATACGACCTGCCTCGATCTTGGACAAAACGAGCAGGTCGTTGATCAACGCCAGAAGCGCCTGCCCGCTGGCTCGTATCGCGCGCACGTACTCCATCGACTTTGGGTCATGAACACGACGGCCTAACAGCTGCGAAAAGCCAAAAATGGCGTTCATGGGGGTGCGAATTTCGTGGCTCATCGTCGCTAAGAACAGACTCTTCTCGGCGCTCGCGGCCTCCGCGCGTTCGCGCTGGAATGAGGACTCACGCTCCCGCACCCAAGCTAGCCGCGACTGCATGGTCGCCAAGATCCCCACAAGGCCGGAAAGCACGCCTAGCCCAATGGCAAGAAGGATAGTGCGCTGCGAGTCCGCCATGCTTTGCTGCCGCGCAATTTCGCGCTCCTTATGGGCCATCCGCTGATTGGATACAAGAGCGCCGACCGACCGCCTCACGTCAGCACCGAGGTCGTCCCCCGTGCCCGTGCTCAGGAGCGCAACCGTTTCTGACACGCCCCCACGCTGCAAGCGGCCCCATACGGCTTCGCCATACACACGGCGATTCCGCACCGCTTCCACAATCGTATCCGCGAGCTCACGGGCGGCCGGCTCGTTTTCAGTGGCAGCACGCAGATCGCCCGCTGCTGCATCCAGCTGGTCCATGGCCAATTGAAAGCGTTGCCAGTGCTTCGGCTTGAAGGTGATCGCCCAGCGCAGACCAAACGACTCCGTAGAGCCGAACGCCACGAGGGTCTCATTGGCATACGCGATGATCGTTTGCGACTGCTCGGCATCGGCCAAGGTCTTAGACATTTGCGTCGAGCTCTGCACGCTAACCCAGCCGCCATAGGCCACCAGCAGCAAGGCGACGGCCAATAGCGCGTAATACAAACGATGCTTAGAGAGGGGCAGGACGATCGGCATGGCAATCCTTAGCGGTTAAGCCACCAAAAGGCCGCATTCAGCGCAGCGGCGTAGCTGACCCACGCGAGGTAGGGCAATAGAAGCCACGAGGCCCAGCGATGGGCGCGGCTGGCGCTCGCTATGGCAAACACGATCGCCACGAGCAGCGCACTAATGACGACCAGTCCACCCACTAAGCTTTCGGCACCGAAGTACACCGGGGTCCACAGCGCATTCAGCGCCAGCTGCACGCCCATCGCCGTCAGGGCCGCGTTTCGAACGGGGCCTCGCGGCGCGCGCAACAGCAAGAACAAGGCGATGGCGTTCAAGGTGTACATCACCGTCCACACCGGACCAAAGACCCAGTTCGGCGGCGTGAAGGACGGACGAACCAATGACTCGTACCACGCACCGGGCATGAAGAAAGCACCGGCCAAGGACACCAGCACCAAGGCGCCGATCGCGAGGGCGGCTGCAGACCAGACGCCCATGGCGCCGCGCTTTGAATGAAGCTGAGACGAGACCAACACTTCGGGGCTCAGCGCGAACGGTTCGGGGCGATGTGGATTCATGGGGACGTCTCTGGGTAGGGGTCAGTAACAGAACAGGTAGCAAGAGCTGCGCCAACACCTGCTGCTCACGGCGGATTTACTTCAGGCCGTAGGCTTTTCGCTTCCGATACAGCGTCGAGGCATCAATGCCGAGCCAGCGGGCGGCTTCTTCTAAGGTTTGCGCTGCGGCAAGCGCCGCCTCCAGCTGGCGCCGCTCTAGGTCATGCAGGGAGATCGGCTCACCGTCTTCATTACGCATTAGCGGATCTTTTTCAGTGCCCGCTGGGTCCGCCCAAGACGCCGGCGCCTCAGAAAAATAGTGTGCGACGCGCGCCGGAGCTGGCGGTCGAGATTCGGTGTGTTCCAGCGGAGCCGTCACCGCGCCCTGCGGCATGGGGGCAAGCGAGGCCACGCTGAAGTCCAAAGCCAAATGACGACGATCCAGCGCCTCTTCGTTGCACAAAATCACGGCGCGCTCGATGACGTTCTGCAGTTCGCGAACGTTGCCCGGCCACGCGTAGTGCAGCAGAGCATCGCGGCCGCAGTCGGTGAATCCGCGAGCCGGACGCCCATAGGCTTTCGCGAACTTCCGAAGAAAGCCGCGCGCCAATCCCTCCACGTCCTCGCGACGCTCGCGCAGCGTGGGAAGCGTGAGGGCAACGACGTTGACGCGATAGAACAGGTCTTGGCGAAAGCTACCTTGCCGCACCATGTCGGCCAGGTCGCGATTTGTCGCAACGATGATGCGCACATCGGCACGTCGCGTGGTCGGGTCGCCGACTCGCTCGTACTCTTTCTCTTGGATAAAACGCAGCAGCTTCGGCTGCAGTGCCAGCGGAAAGTCGCCGATTTCATCCAGAAACAGAGTGCCGCCATCCACCTTTGCCACGCGCCCTTCAGCACTGTCAGTGGCGCCGGTGAAGGCACCCTTTCGATGGCCGAACAGCTCGTTCTCCAACAACTCAGCCGACAGCGATGGGCAGTTGACGGTGCCAAAGTCTTTGTTCGCACGCGGCGACATGCGGTGAATCATCTTGGCCAGCACGTTTTTACCGGTGCCGCTCTCGCCCAAGATAAGGATGTTGGCGTCGGTCGCGGCCACTTGCTCGGCCAAGGCCAAGACCTGCCGCATCAGGGGCGA